>NZ_JBFTNV010000004.1:0-278636 GCF_056397645.1 Rhizobium sp. 05L429
ACCATAGGCATACGTTTTCGGCGCCGCTTAAACGTTTCGCCAAAGGCACAAAAACCGCGCATCGCACAATATTATGCAGCACGGACATTATAAAACGTGTTCCAGATGCCCCCGGAGCACTCACCCGAAACCGCACCCGTGCCTCCCCAGCACATGGGCAGTTCATGACCTGCGTGGCTTCGCATGGTTCCATGACAGGAAGATTACAATTTGGAAAGGTTTCGTGCCGCCGTCAAGTGGCAGGTGCTTTGCGCGGCCTATCAGAAGTCACAGATGAACTCCTGAATCTCCCTGCATAGCTTGTCCTGCGCGGATCAGCCCCAGAGGCGCTTTGCTTGCACAAAGAGCGGGCGCGATTCGCTCGCGCCTGCCTTAGATCATCCGGGCTGTATTGAAAGAGCCTGCCCGCCTCAGTCCTCGTTGGACTTGGCGTTTTCGATCAGCATGTAGTCCAGCGGCAGCTGCGTCGAATACTTGATCTGCTCCATCGCGAAGGCAGAAGAGACGTCGCGAATCTCGATCTTGGCGATCATCCGCTTGTAGAAGGCATCATAGGCGGCGATATCGGGCACGACGACACGCAGCAGATAGTCCACATCGCCGCTCATGCGGTAGAATTCGACCACTTCAGGAAACTCCGCCACGACTTCGGAGAAGCGGCGCAGCCACTCGATGGAATGAGTCGCGGTGCGGATCGACACGAAGACCGTAACCTTGGTGTTGACCTTTTCCGGATCGAGGATCGCCACCCGGCGCTTGATGACGCCGTCTTCCTCCATCTTCTGGATACGCCGCCAGCATGGCGTCGTCGAAAGCCCGACCTTCTTGGCGAGGTCGGCAACGGCGAGCGTCGAGTCTTCCTGGAGAAGGCGCAGTATCTTTCGGTCGAGGCGATCCATGCGAAACTAAGTCCCTTTCGAATTATTTTCTTTGTATAGCGCGATTCCGACCATGGAAAAGAATTTTTTTTCAGATGGCAAGCATTTTGATTCGTTCGCGCAGGACAGGAAGCAGTTCTTCTTCGAACCACGGATGCCGCTTGATCCAGCCGGTATTGCGCCAGCTCGGATGCGGCAGCGGCAGAATCGCAGGCCCGCCCGCCGCCTCCAGACTGTCGCGCCAGGCCCGCACCGTCTCCGTCATGTTTTCGCGCCTCAAAGCACCCATATGCCAGGCCTGCGCATAACCGCCGACCGCAAGCACCAGCTCGATCTGCGGCATGACCGAGAGCACGCGATCCCGCCAGACCGGCGCGCATTCGCGCCGCGGCGGCAGGTCGCTGCCCTTGGCGTCATAACCCGGAAAGCAGAAGCCCATCGGCACGATCGCGAATCGATCCCGGTCGTAGAAGGCCGGCCGGTCCACCTGCAGCCACTGCCGCAGCCGGTCGCCGGAGGCATCGTCGAATGGCAGGCCGCTTTCATGCACCCTGAGCCCCGGCGCTTGACCGGCGATCAGCACACGGGCGCGAGACGAGAGCACCGCGACCGGCCGCGGTTCGTGCGGCAGGCGATCCTCGATGCCACGCAGCGGCGCATCGCGACAGATCCGGCAGGCGGCAATCTCTGCCCGCAACCCGTCCAGCCGATCCTCGCTCGAAACGTCGTTCATTCCCACCCTGTCCATTCGCCAATCAACTGCTTCAGGCCGGAGTTCTCATGCCGCGCCTGATCCCTGACGTCTCGCGGCATCTCGAAATGGCCCGCCCAGAGCCCGAGTTTTTGCGCCCTCGCCTGCCCCTCCTCGCGCCGATAGCCGCCATAGGAAACCGCCATGCCCGAGGCCACCATGCTGGCATTGATATCGCCGGCATGATTGCGGCAGACGACGAGCAGCCGGTCGTAACGATCACGTTCGCTTCCGTCGCATTGCGTCGCGCCATCCGAAACGAGCTTTTGCAGCGCGCGCTGGGCAAGTCTGCCGCAGGGCCAGTCCTGCCCTGCCCGCTCGCATGTCTGCGACAATTCCGGCGCATCGACGCCCTTGAGCCGCATGCGCTCGCCATCAAGAACAAGGCTGTCGCCATCGCCGGCATGGAAGCTGCCCTGATGCCGGACTTCCGGCCCGTCGTTCAATTTCGCCGCGATTAATGCAATCAAAGCAAGAAAAGCGAAAGCGGTTGCACCGTCTCGGGTCAACCGGAAAAGCCGTGCCACGCTTTTGCCTCCTTGAAAAACAAACCCTTGGCAAAGATGGCAAACATCTTCTTAAGAATTTCCGGTTAAGCTCTTATTCATCTGCGGGACAAGTTTCAACGTGCACATGAGTACCGGCGTCAGCACATCGACCGACAAGATCATCGTCGACAAATCGCGCGGCCACCGTAACAAGGCCGTGTCCAAGGCCGTGCGGCAAACGCGCGAACGCCTGCAGTCGGGCCATGCTTCCAGTTCCGCCTTCGATCGTGACCTGCTGCGGATGTATATCACTGCGGTGCTGCAGGGCGCGGCGATCATGCCGCTCTTCGTCATTATCGTCGCAGCGCTCGGCACTTATTTCACCGAGGATGCGAGCCTGTTCTTCTGGGCGTTGCTGACGCTGACCTGCCATGCCGTCAATATTCTTCTGGCACGCCGCGCCAGGAAACAGGACATTACCGCAGAAGCCGTGCGCCGCTGGCGCAACCTGTTGCTGGCAGGCCAGTTCCTGATCGGCTGCTGCTGGGCGATCTTTGCTCTGCAGAGCTGTTCGGCCTGCGAACCGTCGAGCTTCACGCTCTATAAGGGCGCTACCCTGTTGATCGCGCTGTCGGTCACGACCATGTCGAATTTCATGCTGACCCCGGCCGTGCTGGTCGGCTTCGCGCCTGCGGTCATCGCACTTGCCGCAAAAAGCGGTCTCTCGCGCGATATTCTGGAACTCTGCCTGACCGCAGTTTTGACCATGACAGTCGTCTTCTTCAATTACATCAGCGATCGGCTCTTCCAGTCCAGCCTGAGGATCCTCGCCTTTCAGTCGGAAAAGGATGATCTGATCGCCGAGCTGGAAGTGGCGAAATCCATGTCGGACGAAGCCCGCCGCCGCGCCGAGGAAGCAAACCTCGCCAAGTCGCGCTTCCTCGCCTCCATGTCGCATGAGCTGCGCACGCCGCTGAATGCCATTCTCGGCTTTTCCGAAGTCATGTCAGCGGAGGTGATGGGGCCGCTCGCGAACCCGACTTACAAGGAATATGCTGGCGATATCCATCGCTCCGGCCAGCATCTGCTCGATCTCATCAACGAAATCCTCGATCTCTCCCGTATTGAAGCCGGTAAATACGAGCTCAGCGAAGAGGCGATCTCACTGCTCGATATCACCGAAGACTGCATCGGCATGGTGCAACTTCGCGCCCGTGCCAAGAACATCTCCATCCATGATCAGGTCGAGCGCCAGTTGCCGGCAATCTGGGCGGATGAGAAATCCATGCGCCAGGTCGTGCTCAATCTTCTCTCAAATGCGGTGAAATTCACGCCCCAGGGTGGAGAAATCAACGTCAAGGTCGGCTGGACCGCAGGCGGCGGCCAGTACATCTCGATCAGGGATAACGGCCCCGGCATTCCCGAGGACGAAATCCCGGTCGTGCTGTCGGCCTTCGGTCAGGGTTCGATCGCCATCAAGAGCGCCGAACAGGGCACCGGCCTCGGCCTGCCGATCGTCCAGGCGATCCTCGCCAAGCACGACGGCCAGTTCATCCTGAAATCCAAGCTGCGCGAAGGCACCGAAGTCATCGCCATCCTGCCGGCCAAACGCGTGCTGCAGAGCATCCCGGCCGTGGAAGAAGCGCAGCCGGTCGCCAGGAGGCGCCGCAGCTTCGCGTGATCACGGCAATTCCAGCAAAAATGTGCAGCGGTGTTGCGTCCGGAATTGCGGCAGACAAATGCTCTAGAAAAACAGATGCCGGCAAATGACGAAGCCGAGATAAAGGCAGCAGGCAGCGATCATGCAGGTCACGGCGAAGGAGCCGAGATCCTTTGCATGTTTGCCGACGATCGAAATTTCCGGTGAAATCCGGTCGATCACTTCCTCGACAGCCGTGTTCATCGCCTCGATGGAAAAGAGCCCGAGGAAAAGCACTGTCGCGACGACGAATTCCGTCGCATCGGCGCCGATGAGGATAAGCACGATCAGCGCCACGACGAAGAAGCCGAGTTCCTGCCGGAAGGCCGATTCCCTGAATACCCGCAGGAAGCCGGCCCATGAATAGCTGGCCGCTGCCACGAAATGGCGAAATCCCGTTTCCTTGGTCACGGCAGGTTTCGTCAACGGCCCCTCATTTCCTCCGCGCCGGTCGTTTCGCCGCGCATTATTTATAAGCGAATACGCAGATACAGGCTCCCCCGCGTCCGCGCAAGCAATGCGCGGAGCGGCTTGATTTTCCGGTATCAGTGTTTGCCGGTAACGCCGGCCTGGGCGAAGGTCGCCATGCCGGAATGGCAGGCGGCGGCAGCCTTGACGATGCCGGCTGCAAGGGCTGCACCCGTTCCTTCGCCAAGCCGCATGCCGAGCGCCAGAAGCGGCGTCTTGCCGAGCTGTTCGATGGCGCGCAGATGTCCGGGCTCCGCCGAGACATGGCCGATCAGGCAGTGGTCGAGCGCAGACGGATTGGCCGCCCGCAGGATCGCGCCTGCAGCCGTCGCCGTATAACCGTCGATCAGCACCGGAATGCGCTCCATGCGCGCCGCAAGGATGGCGCCCGCCATCGCCGCGATCTCGCGCCCGCCGAGGCGCCGCATGATCTCCAGGGGATCGTCGAGGTGATCGCTGTGCAGCTCGACGGCGCGTTCGACGGCATCGATCTTGCGCTCCAGCATCTCGCCTTCCGAACCCGTGCCGGGGCCGACCCAGTCGCGTGCCGTGCCGCCGTAGAGCGCATAGTTGATGGCAGCCGCAATCGTCGTGTTGCCGATGCCCATTTCGCCGATGCAGAGCAGATCCGTGCCGCCGGCAATCGCTTCCATGCCGAAAGCCATGGTGGCGGCGCAATCGCGTTCCGTCAGCGCTGCTTCCTGGGTGATGTCGCCTGTCGGATAATCGAGCGCCAGGTCGAAGACCTTGAGTCCCAGATCATAGGCAACGCAGATCTGGTTGATCGCCGCCCCGCCTGCCGCGAAATTCTCCACCATCTGCTGCGTGACTTCAGGCGGGAAAGGCGTGATGCCCTGCTTCACGACACCATGATTGCCGGCGAAGATCGCGACCAGCGGCCGGTTGACGGCGGGCGGCTTGCCCGTCCAGGCGGCGAGCCAGAAAGCGATCTCTTCCAGTCGTCCAAGCGCACCCGGCGGCTTCGTCAGTTGCGCGTCGCGTTCGCGGGCGGCGACCAGCGCGCGACCATCCGGTCCCGGCAGGTCACGAAGAAGGGCGCGAAAATCGTCGAACGGCAGGCCTGAAACGCTCATCTGAATGGCTTTCCTTGTATTCTTGTCTTTTCCCGGCAAATCGGGTTCTTTGCGTGGCGACTCTCTTAAAGCGAGCGGCCCAGGCGAACAATGTGAAAAAGCACACAGCGCCAAAAGCCGCAGGGAGACAAAGACGCTGCGGAGAGACGGGGGCAGCAGAGAATGATCCCAGCAATGATAAAGAACATCGTGGTCGATGCCGCGCGCGCCGTGGCTTTCCTGAGCCGCATTCCCATGCCGCCATGGCTCTTTGCCGGCTATGACGGCAAGCTTGGCCGGCTGGTCCGTGTCTTTCCCCTGGCCGGGCTCGTCATCGGCGCCCTGCCCGCTCTCGTCTTCCTCGTGATGCTGGCGTTTCGTACCGACCGCCTGATGGCGGCGCTCGTGGCACTCGCCGTACAGACGATCCTGACCGGCGCGCTGCACGAGGACGGGCTTGCCGATACTGCGGACGGGATAGGCGGTGGCAAATCCCGCGACCAGAGCCTTATTATCATGAAGGACAGCCGCATCGGCAGCTACGGCGCGATCGCCCTCATCCTTTCCTTCGCGCTGCGGGCTTCGGCGCTTGCAGCGATTGCCCGTGAAGCATCGCCCCTTGCTACTGCGCTTGCCATTCCTGCCGTCGCGGCGCTGAGCCGCGGCGCCATCGCCTGGCACTGGCAGCGCCTTCCCGCCGCAAAGCCGGATGGGTTGGCCGCCTCCGCCGGAAGCCCAGCGGAAGTCACCATGCAGATCGCCCTGGTGACGGCAGGCTTTATCACTGCCATCCTCGTCTGGCCGGCACTCGGTCTGTTGCCGTTCGTCTCGGCCCTTCTCGCCGCCGGTCTCGCGACGCTCGCCTTCACTTGGTTCATTCGCCGCAGGCTTGGCGGCCACACCGGCGACACGCTCGGCGCTACCCAGCAGATTTGCGAGGTCGCAGCCTTCTGCGCTCTTGCCATGGCCCTCTGAAATTCCGATATATCGCCCATGCGAACACCCTGCATCCGCGTATGCTCCCTGGATCCTCTCACCGGTCTTTGTACCGGATGCGGCCGCACAACGGATGAGATCGCCGGCTGGATGCGCTTTTCCGACGAGGAGCGTGAAACCATCATGGAAGATCTGCCCTCCCGGCTCGCGGCACTCGCTCCCGAATCGACCAAAATGCTGGAGACCATCGGCTGATGCGCCTCGTTCTCCTGCTTGCCGTCATCGGCATCGGCCTCGCCGTCCTGCTCTTCAATAGCGACCAGAGCCGCATCTTCGGACTGGCAAGCGACGATTTCGGCCGCTTCGTCTACCTGCTGCCGATCGCGCTGATGCTGGCGGCCGGCATCTGGGGCAGCCGCCAGAATATCGGCCAGACCCTGCGCCAGCTGATGATCTGGCTCGTCATCATCCTGGCGCTCGCTACCGCCTACCTCTACCGTCAGGATGCGATGGCAGTCGGCAACCGGCTGCTCGCCGGCCTCGTGCCGGGCCGCGCCGTGGTCGTCACGACGAGTGAAGGCGGAGAGGAAGTCATCGTCCACAAGATGCTGAACGGCCATTTCGAGGCCGAGGTCTCGGTGAACGGCCAGTCCGTGCCGATGCTGGTCGATACCGGCGCCAGCATGGTGGCGCTGTCGCATGCCGATGCGCTGCGCATCGGCATCGACCCGAAACAGCTCACCTATTCCATGACCGTGATGACTGCCAACGGTCGCGCCCGCGCCGCCCCTGTAACCCTCGATCAGGTCGCAATCGGCCCGATCGTGCGCAGCAATGTCGCCGCGTCCGTTGCCGAAGACGGCAGGCTCGACCAGAGCCTGCTCGGCATGAGTTTTCTGGAAACGCTAGGCTCCCTGCAGATGCAGACGGATGAGCTGAGGATGCGGGATTAGGGTATTCCGCAGCCCGGTTTTCGTCTGCGTCAGTCAGGTTCTTTGCAGGCTGCCTCGCGGGCTACTTGATCCCAAATATATGAGCCCGAAGTCTCGTCCGCGCACCGATCAATATGGCCATTCGCCGCGAACCCGCTATAGATGATCAAACCCAGCGCAACAAATAGCAGGATCGCAAGAGCACTCACGGTCCGTCGTGGAGCTAGCCGCATCAAACCACGCTATCCTGAATTGTTTGTCTCTAAGAACCTCATCGTACAGTGATGGGGTCTCAATAGTTCCAGATGCACATGTAGATCATGGGCCGCCCGTCTCGGACAACGGCAATCCCTTCGTGTCCGTAGAGTGGGCCTCGCTTTTCGCTACGGCACAGCCATAGCTGATCACCGGGCCGCATCCCTCTTAATAGCGGAGCAAGGGTCGTCGCCGGATCATTGATGGCGTCGATAAGAGGTTGCGGGAGACCGCCGAGCTGGCCTCCGAACAGTTGGATCTGCCAATCACGAAAGCCGTCCAGAGTGGTTTCTTCAATGAGTTCCAGTCCGGAAGGCTTATTGACTAATTTCGACATCGTTGAACCGCGAGCGAATGGAAATGGCTGCCCCATTCCAAACGCAGCTTCTGCCTATGGAATCCGCATGGATGCAGCGGGCGGTCGAAATAATCACATCGTGAAACAAGTGTCGCGTGAAATGATCGTGTCTTTCATCACCTGCTCATCAAGCACCAGTGCCGAAACGCTCGAACCCAGGGCGGACTCGAAGATCTGATTGGCCTCGAAGCTGCGGACTGAAGGCCGCACCTGCCTTGCAGCATCGACCATCCCGCCCTAGTCTCTCCGCATCCCCGCCAAAGAGGTCACATCCGCCAATGTCCACCACCATCGCATTGTTCGGCGCCGGCGCCATGGGCAGCGCCGTTGGCCGCCGCCTCGCCGAGTCCGGCGCCAAGGTCATCACTTTTCTCGATGGACGCAGTGAAGCGACGATCGAACGCGCCCGCGCAATGGGCCTCGCCGCCGCCCCGCTGTCGGCATTCGCCGAGGCCGATATCATCCTCTCCATCGTTCCGCCCGCCGAAGCGCAGAAGGTCGCGGATCTCATTGCTCCGGTGCTGCACGACAGCGGCAAGAAACCGCCCTTCGTCGACCTCAACGCCATCAGCCCGAAGACCATGGAAAAGCTGTCCGCAGGCCTCGCTTCCACGGGCGCGAAGGTAATCGACGGTTCGATCATTGGTGGGCCACCGGTTCCCGGCAAGGCCGGCCCTGTCGTCTGCCTCAGCGGCGAGCTCGCCGGCGAGCCGGATCTGCTGTCGAGATTCGGCCTGAAGATCCGCCGCGTGAAAGGCCCTGTTGGAGCCGCCTCCGCCTTGAAGATGTGTTACGCCGGCATCAACAAGGGCATCACCGGCCTCTCCGCCGCCATGCTGCTTGCCGCCGCGCGCTCCGGTGCCAGCGAGGCATTGAAGGTGGAACTGGCCGAAAGCCAGGCCGAGCATCTGAAGCGGCTGCGCCAGTCCATTCCGGACATGTTTCCGAAGGCCTATCGCTGGGTAGCGGAAATGGAAGAAATCTCCGAGTTCCTCGGAGCCGACGATCCCGCTGCCCTCATCTTCAAGGGCATGGCCGGCGTCTTCCAGACCATTGCCGATGATCGCAATGGCAACCACGAACTGATCGCCACGCTCGAGGCGATGCTGGATGACGGGCATTAAACCGGTGACGAAGCCTGCACGAAATCGATAATCGCGCGGCTGACGATCTCCGGCCGCTCCTGCGACAGCCAATGGCCCGCACCGGGCACGAACTGCGTCGCCCTGAGACCAGGCGCGAGCCCTGGCATCGCATCGATAATCTCCCGCATGCCGGGGATGGCAAGGCCCGTGTCACGTTCGCCAGCCATGAATAGCGCGGGAACCTCGACTTTCAGCCCCGCCAAAGCTTTCTGCAATTCCCAGTTCCGGTCGAGGTTCCTGTAATAATTCAACCCGCCGCGAAAACCTGACGCCTTGAATGCATCGGCAAAGACATCGAGGTCGGCTTGCGGCAGCCATTTGGGCAGCGTTTCCCGGTTGGGCAGATCAGCAAGCAGACCGGATGCGCGGGAGACCATGCCGAACGGATTGGGCGTTCCGTCGCCTGGCAGTCTTGGACCCGCGTCGCCGCAGGCCGCGCCATAGATCTTGCGCAGCGTGACATCCACATTCCGCTCGAACTCGGCTTCCGCCAATCCCGGCTCCTGGAAATAGAGCACATAGAGCAGGTGATCCGCTGTCGCCGGAAAGATTTTCGTCGGCGGCACGGGCGGCTGGCCCATGAGAGGCACGCTCATTGCGACAATGCCCCGGAACCTGTCCGGCCGCATCAGCGCGGCCTGCCAGGCAACCGTCGCACCCCAGTCGTTGCCGACGATGACCGCCTTTTCCTCACCAAGCGCATCGACGAGCGCCACCATGTCGGCCACGAGATCGAAGACTGTATAGGCGCCGGTCTCATCAGGGCTTTCCGTTCGGCCATAACCGCGCATATCGGGCGCCACGGCATGGAGGCCCGCCCCGGCAAGTGCGGTGATCTGATGGCGCCAGGCATGCGAGGTCTCCGGAAACCCATGGCAGAGCAGCACCAGCGGCCCCTCGCCGGCTTCGGCAATGTTCATCCTCAAGGTTGCGGTTTCAATCATGCGCTGCTGCATCGCTGCCTCCTCGACAATAAGCCCGTCCCCTTCGGAAAAATCGCTTCCGGGCGACATCGAATCTTTAATTCCGTATCTTTTTACGTTACAGAAAACGGAAGTCAATATCCGTAACACTATTTGTTACGCTATGGAGAGAAGCACAGATGCGACAAGACGGAAGACTGGCGCGGATGATCCACGTTCTCGTCCATATGGGGCTGCTTGGCGGCCGGGAAACAAGCGAGCGCATCGCCCAGATGCTCAACACCAATCCCGTCGTCGTTCGCCGCACCATGGCGTCGCTGCGCCAGCACGGCATCGTCGAATCCGAGGGTGGCCGCGGCGGCGGCTGGTCGCTGACGAGACCGCTTTCCGAGATCACCATTCTGGATGTGCAGCGCGCGCTGCAGGGCGAAACCATTCTGGATGCGCCGCTCTCCAACGATCACCCTTCCTGCCCGGTCGAACGCGCCGCCAATGCCAAGCTGCAGCTTGCCTATCAAAGCGCCGAGCAGGCGCTGCAGCGGGAATTCCAGAAGGTGACGCTGGCCGAGGTCGGCGAGATCGCCATGGCCACCGCCCAGGCAGAAAAGAGGGCGTGACAGCCATCCGGCTGCTTGCTGACGGCGCGTGAATCTACCAATTTTCAGCAAAACAACAAGACCACAAAGAACAAGAAGAAACTCCTAGTCTGGTGGCACCACATCCCGATCGCCTTCCCCGAAGGCCTCAGCATGTCCGGTGCGACAGGAGTTTACGATGACTGCATTCTGGCCCTTGTTCGTCGGCGGCGTGGCCCCCGCCATTCTCTGGGGCATTACCGCTATTTTCCAGAAGCAGAGCGCCGTATCGGGCGCAGGCTCCTCCGCCTATCTCATCGTCTTCGGCCTGACGCTTGCAGTTGCGGGCGGGATCTCCGCCCTGATCTGGCGCCCCGCGCCCTGGACGGCAGAAGGCATCGGCTTTGCCGCCATCGCCGGCCTCTGTTTCGCCGTCGGCACCGGCCTCATCAGCTTCGCGATCTTTGCCTACGGCGTACCGGTCTCCAAACTCGCGCCGATCTGGAGCTGCAACGTGCTGGTGACGCTGACCGTCGGCGCGGTGTTTCTGGGAGAGGCTGCTGAGGTCGATCTCATGAAACTCTCTGTCGGCACCCTGCTTATCATCGGCGGCGCCATCCTTGTCAGCAATGCCTGACGCCTATTGCGCCCGGCAATTGTAGCGGCGGGAGATGACGGTCATCAGCAGCTCGTCGCCCTCGCCCCCGCGGACGTCGGGATTGTCCTGCAGGAAGCGGCAGAGCATGTCGCCTATGACGATGGCCGTCGTGCCCGGCGGCAGGCAGATATTCATGCCGATCCCATTGCCCAAACGAGCGAAGTTGACCATTGCCTCCGGACGGTGGATTGCATCGGCGAGCGCGCGGCGCGCAAGAAAATCGTCCCTATTCCACTTGTCGAGCCAGCCGGAAACATAGCCGGTGACGAACTGCCGCGAACCGCCACAATCCGAAAAGAGAAGATCGCCGCTGGCATATTCCATCGGCGCCTTGGCCGAAACAGTCGCCAACAGGGTTGCAATGAGAATGCCCGGCATCTGATCCCTCGCCCGCGTATCGATGCCGGAAACTTCAGCCCGAACATGTCGGAATTAAGCTGGAACTATTGCCGATCTGTGACGTCGGGAAAGATGGTAAATGCCCGAACCGGAAGGGAAATTTCTCCTTAACCGAGGTAAATGGGCTTCAATGCGCCTTGCCGTGGAGCAGCACGTCAAAGACCATGTGCTTGAATGTCTCGAGCGGCGCCCCGCTGCGTTCCGCGCGCATGCGCAGAAGCGCCCCTTCCCAGCCGTTCAGAATGAAATCGGCAAGTGTCCCGGCCGGCAGCTCTCTGGTTAGTGTGCCGTCTCTCTGCGCTTCGGCCAGGCAAGCCGCAATCACCTCGCTCCAGCGGCTGAAATGCGCTGCCACGTGCTGGCGGATCAACTCGCTATGGTCGACCGTCTCAGCGCTGAAATTGCCGAGCACGCAGCCCTGCGTATGACCTCTCAAGGCGAAGGATGCGACGCGATCGTCGAAATAGGCCTTGAGGCGGCGAAGGGGCGGTTTGCCGGCATCGGCAAGAAAGCCCACGAGCCGGGCAAGCGCCTGCTCGGAATAGCGATCGGAAACCTCTGCTCCGAAAGCCTCCTTGCTGTCGAAATAATTGTAGAAGGAGCCCTTCGGAACCTTGATGTCATCGACGATCTTCTGGATGCCGGTCGCGGCAAACCCATTGGCATGAATCTCCTTCAGACCCGCCTCGATGAGTTTCTCCCGCATTTGCATATTCGGCTTGGGGCCGCGGCGGGCCGGCTTTTCCATGTTTGTTTCCTCTTGAATAATTAAATACGACCGGTCATATATTTATTGCCTGACTGCAAAAATCAAGACCTTTCCGGCTCACCCAGCCGCCTTAACTCCAACTATTCCAAGGAATTGCCACCATGACCTCAAGCCCCACTCCCAGCCTGCGCTATGATGTCCTGACAATCCGCCGCCCCGGCCTCAGCCGCGATGTACCGGCTGGCGATCCATCCCTTCAGTGGGTCGCTAATTCCGCCACGCTGATCTCGGGCGAACGTGATGCCGTGCTCGTCGATACCTTCCTGACCGAACCGCAGACAAAGACGCTCGCCGACTGGGTGGAAGCGAGCGGCAAGCGGCTGAAAGCGATCTACATCACCCATGGTCACGGCGACCATTTCTTCGGCATCGGCGCATTGCTGAAGCGTTTCCCTGATGCGAAGGCCTACGCCATATCGAATGTAGTGGAGGCGATGCGCCGCCAGAGCGCCCCCGACATGCTCGACGGCTTCTGGCGCAAACTCTTCCCCGGCGAAATCGCCGAGAACATGGCTGTCGCCGAAGTGTTGGAAGCGCCGGAACTGGAGCTTGAAGGCCACAGGCTGATCCCGATCGATGCCGGCCATACCGACATGTCGCACTCGACCGCCCTCCACGTTCCCTCGATCGGGCTGATCGTCGGTGGAGACGTCGTTTATAACGGCATCCACTGCTACCTCGGCGAAACCACCCGGGAGAGCCGGCTGCACTGGATCGAAACGCTGGACCGGCTCAAGGAGCTGAAGCCGAAGGCCGTCGTCGCCGGCCACAAGATCCCAGAAAATGACGACGATCCCGATATCATCGACGAAACCCAGCAATATCTACGCGATTTCAACAGGCTTGAGCTGGAAACGACGACAGCGAGAGAACTGTTCGACGCCATGCTGGCGCTCCATCCCAGCCGTGCCAATCCCGGCTCGCTCTGGGGCGCTGCCAAAGTCGCCAAGGGCGCCTGACCTTCACGCAATCAACACCAGGCAGGCTGCCGCGCTTCTGCGCGGCACGCCGCATCAGGGCGTGACGAGCTCGGTATGTCCGAACCCCTTGGAATAATCGAGCACTGAAATCACCTTCGGCACGACGCGGAAGATGCAGATCTGATCCCGCGTCGGCATGGCGATCGCTAGACTCTCCTGAACCGGATATTTCGCCGGCATCAGTTGGAGCACCCTGTCGGCCTCGGCAGGGTCTTCCACCTTCTCGGCATGCGCTGCCATCGACAGGCCGGTGATCTGCATCAGCTGGCCGGCATCCGGGTTGATCGTCAGCGACATCCTGTTGTCCCGCGCCAGATTGGCGGCCTTCTGGCTGTCCGGGCTGGAGAGGAAATAGAGCGTCAGCCCGTCATTGACGTAGCCGACCGTCGTCGCCTGCGGCCAGCCGTCTGGCCGGAGCGTCGCAACGCTCATGATCCGCTGCCCATCCAGTATCGCCTGGATCGTCTTCCTGATCGCCTCATCCACGGCACGCTCCGTTCGGTTTGATAGCTGAAGCATGTGCGGCTACAGGGAGTTCCGCATTGATCCGCATCAAGGCGAATATGATCTGGATTATTCCTAAATATTCCTTATTCTTCTAAAAGAAGATTACCATAGAGAACAGTACGGATCATGTCGGAAGAGTTTTACACCGCTGAACAGGCTGCCGAGCGGCTGAAGCTGCACCCGAAGACAGTGCTGCGGCTCATCCGCGAAGAGCGTTTGCGCGCCACGCGCATCGGCAAATCCTACCGCATTCTGCGCTCCGACCTCGAAGCCTTCGCCGGTGTCAGCAACAGCACCCCGGCCTCGCAGGCCGAGGTCTATGTCACCAGCGTGGTCGAGGTGCCCGATCTCTCCGCCGAAATGTCGAACCGCCTGACGGTGCTGATGCAGGCCATGCTGATCTCGCGGCATCGCCGTCCGCACGCCATGCAGTTCAACGCCGCCTATGATGCGGAACGGCGGCTCCAGAAATTCATCCTCATCGGCACGCCGTCGGATACGGCGGAACTGTTGAACAGCCTGGACGCTTATCTGAAGGCGCTCCGCTGACGACGAGAAAGGACATTCCGTGAGCAATGACATCAGGCTCTCGCACGGCTTTCGCATGCTGCTCCGCAATCCCGATGGCAAGCCGTTATCGGCTGAAAGCGGCATCAACGATCTGATCGGCCACGCGCTCGGCGAAGCCGTCGATTGGGTGGTGCTGCCGGTCGCTCGCCTGCCCGAGGGTTTCCTGACGCTCCGCTCGGGCATTGCAGGTACTGCGATCCAGAAATTCGTCAACTACCGCGTTCGCATCGCCATCATCGGCGGGATCGATGCCGAGCTTGCCGGCAGCAACGCGCTGCAAAGCTTCATTCTTGAAGCCAATCGCGGCACAACCTGCTGGTTTCTCGATACCATGGAAGAGTTCGAGGCACGACTGGAAGCCTTCAGCACTCCGGCTTAAGCTACGGATTGCCCTGGATAATGCCGGATGTCGCAACAGCCTCACGCTGCGGCATGTTCAGTCTGCGCGCCGCCCCACCATTTCACAACCCTGAGCGCCCGCAGCGTCACCCAGCGCGAGGGCTCGCCCTCACCGTCGTCCATCACGAACCAGGCCCTGCCGGAGGCGCGCCAGTCAAGCGGCCAGCGTCCATCCTCCAAACGCCGCGAATGGAGGTATATGATTGCCTCCTTGAGCCGCGGATCAGGCGCTGCACCCGTGAACAAGGTGGAAGCGCGAAAGTAATCGAGCGCCCGCAGCACATCGAAGCGCCAGCGGTTCGGATGCAGGAACTGCATGAACTTCTCGTTGACCGGCTCGCCGGTGCTGAGCCGCCACATCAGGTGGCGCGCCAACAGATACTCCTCGCCCGAACGCCGCGCCGCACGCGACTGCGCCGTGCCGCCGGTTGCCCGCTCATATTCCAGAAGCCCTTCCAGAACATTGATCGTCGTGTGGAAGGACGAGCGCACCGAACCATTCGCCCGCTCGCAGTTCCAGCCGCCATCCGCCTGCCGCTCGCCGAGCAATCTTTCCACGATGGGCGAGACATCGACCCCGAAATAGGCGCCGTCGCCAACCGTGCGGCCGTTGATGCATTCCTCGACCTCGCCCTCCCAGAAGGGCTGCCCGCCCTCGTCCCAGCGGCAATTGGCGCCGATGAGCGCGACGGTTCTCTTTGCGGTTTCGGAGCGCGGATCGAGGCCGAACTCGCGAAGCTGCGTCAGCGAAAAATTCGTCGCCGTCCAGGGCTGGCCGGTCGCCTTCCATTCCTCGCGCGTGAAATCGCTGGGCAGGAAGGAGCCGCCAGCCCACTGCCCATCTGCATCCTGATAGGACAGAAGCTGTGCACCCCAGCCTTCCCGCTCGACCTTCCGCCGCTCGGAAGACCATACGGGCTCCGGCTCATCGAGCAGATCGCGCATCACCTGCCAGCGGATGGCTGGGTCGGAGGCGAGCAGCCAGTCGATCACGGATGTCTCTGATGGCGGCATCAGCAAGTCTCCCTGTCGCTTGCAAATACGGGGCGCAGTTTGGCCAAGCATGTGTCTGCCGTCAATTGCGAGGCTCGGCGCATGAGGTGGCGCCGGCCGGATGCCCGGACCCGTGAGATGCCGCCATCGGCTACGGCCAAGCGGAGACTACCTCTTCGCCCTGCTGCCTGATATAGGCAGGGAGTGCCCATCCTTGCCGGGGAGCACGGAGCCCGCGATGAACCCACGACAATTGAAAACCTTCCTTGCGGTCGCAAGGCACGGCAATTTCACCCGCGCCGCCAGCGAAGCGAACCTCGCCCAGTCGAGCCTCAGCGACCAGATGCAGGTGCTGGAAGAGCAATTGGGCGTCCAGCTTTTCGAGCGCTCCCGGCAGGGTGTGACCCTGACGCCGGCTGGTGACACGCTGAAAGCCTATGCCGAGGAGATCCTTGCGCTGAATGACGAGGCGAAAGCCGCGATCCGAGCAGCCGCCGGCCTTGGCGAGCAGATGCTTGCGATCGGCACGCTCGAAACCATTGCGGCGGAAAAGCTCGCGCCCTTTCTGTCGCGGTTTCGCGAGATCCATGCCGATATCGGCCTGACGCTGAAGATCGGCGGCAGCGGTGAATTGCAGCGGCGTCTGGAAGACGGCTCGATCGATATCGCCTTCACATTCGATCGCGGTGAACTGGACGAGAGGTTTGTGACCCGCCTGGTCTCGCACGAACCGCTGGTACTGATTGCAGGCCGCAATTCCGCAGCCACGCCGCCGGAAAGCCTTGCTGACCTGAGCCACCTGCCCTTCGTCGCCACGGAAACCGGTTGCGTCTATCGCCGCCTCTTCGATACTGCCTTCGCCGAAGCAGGCATTGCCGTACCCGATATTGTCACCCAGGCCGACAGTATCCAGACGATCATCCGCCTCGTTGCATCCGGCGCCGGCTACGGTCTCGTCCCGCGTCTGGCCGTCACTCCGGCAGCTGAGCGCGGCGATGTCGTGGAGCTTCCCTGGCCGGGCGATGCGCCCACGGCCTCGCTGATCATGCTGTGGCGGCGCCGGCGTGTGCAGCCGCCGGCGCTCTCCCTGTTGCTCGCTTCGGCGGGCGAGGATCTGCGGCCGGTCAGACCAGCCGATGCCCGCCTTCGACGTGCAGGATAGTGCCTGTCGCAAAGCCGTTGCCGATCAGGAAGCGGATCGCATCGGCAATATCCTCGGGCCGGCCGACACGACCCGCCGGCAGGCGCTTGGCCATCGCTTCCAGCGTCGCCTGCTTGGCGTCGCCCGCAACGAAACTCCAGATCGGCGTATCCACCCATCCCGGCGATACCGCGTTGACGCGCAGCGGCGCAAGCTCCACGGCAAGCGCCCGCACCAGCCCTTCCAGCGCCGCATTGACGGCTGCAACAACCGAACCCCGCGCCGTCGGCCGGTAGGCCGCCACGCCTGACGTATAGGTGATCGTGCCCGATGGCGGCAGGCACGGCGCGCCGTATTTGGCAAGCAGCAGCGGCCCGTAGAATTTGCTCTCGACGACCCGCTGAGCCGCCGAAAGCTGCAGATCCGGCAGAAGCTGGTAAGCCCCCTCGATATCCGCGGCCGTGCTGACAATGTGATCGATAGGCCCGCAATCGTGGAAGAAGGCCGCAATCTCCTTCTCCCGCGTGAGATCGAGCACGGCGGTCTTAAGATCAGCAGGATCGCCAAGCTCTCGCCGCGCCGCCTCAAGCCTCTCCGCACTGCGCCCGGCAATCGTCACCCGCGCCCCTTCGGCCAGCAGCCTGCGCGCCAGCGCCAGCCCCATGCCGGAACTGCCGCCCACGATGATAATCTCGGCGCCTTCTATTTTGATGTCCGTCATCTGCCTCTCCTTCTTGGCTGGAGAGCAGATGCCTTACACCGGGCCGGAAGAAAAACGGAAGAAACCGATGGTGCCATCGGTTTTTCCGATGATGCGGCTGCCGGCAAGCCGGCGATGCCTCAGGCGGGCCAGAGCATTCCGGCCACTGCGCAGCCGAGCAGCACCGGAATGACCGCCACCCTGAACGGGAAGATCGCGATGGCTGCCGCAAGGCTCAGCAACAGCGACGGCGTCGACAGCGACGTCCAGACAGGCAGCTCGATGGAGAAAGGTCCAAGGCTGTGAATCTCCGTGCTCCGGAACAGGAAGTGCAGGCCGAACCAGATCGCCAGATTGAGGATGACGCCGACCACGGCCGCAGTTATGGCCGTCATCGCGCCTGCAAGTGCTGCATTGCCACGCAGTTTCTCAATGAAGGGAGCGCCGAGGAAGATCCAGAGAAAACAGGGAATGAAGGTCACCCATGTTGTCAGGATGGCTGCGAGCGTGGCTGCGGTGATCGGATTCAGGCTGCCGGGATCACGATAGGCCCCCATGAAGCCGACGAACTGGAGAACCATGATGAGCGGGCCGGGCGTTGTTTCCGCCATGCCCAGACCATCGAGCATTTCGTTGGGCTTCAGCCATCCGAAACGCTGGACGGCCTCCTGCGCGACATAGGCAAGTACGGCGTAAGCGCCGCCGAAAGTCACCATCGCCATCTTGCTGAAGAACACGCCGATATGCGTGAAGATGTCGTCGGGTCCGAGGAAGAGATAGAGCAGCAGCAGCGGCAGCAGCCAGAGCACCAGCAGCACAGACGAGATCCTCAGCGACCAGCGCAGGTTCGGCCGCGCATGATCAGGTATATCTTCCCCGAGCAGCGCGTCGGCGTCGGACAGCATCGCGCCGCCGGCTGCCTTGTGCCCGCCACTGCCCTGGAACAGGCGGGAACCTGACTTCGATCCCAGGAATCCGACGATGGCGGCGACCATGATGATCACAGGAAAAGGCACATGCAGGACGAAGATCGCCAGGAAGGCGGCTGCCGCGATGCCGATCATCGCCCTGTTCTTCAGCGCACGGCCGCCGACCCTGACGACCGCCTGAATGACGACGGCTAGCACGGCGGCCTTCAGGCCGAAGAACAGTCCCTCGACGGCCTCGACGCTGCCGAGGGTCACATAGAGGTAGCTCAAGGCCAGGATGGACAGGAAGCCCGGAAGCACGAACAGGATGCCTGCGACCAGACCGCCGGCGGTCCGATGCATCAGCCAGCCGATATAGATGGCGAGCTGCTGCGCCTCCGGTCCCGGAAGCAGCATGCAATAGTTCAGCGCATGCAGGAAGCGCTGCTCGCCGATCCACTTCTTCTCATCGACGACGATGCGATGCATGACGGCGATCTGCCCGGCCGGTCCGCCGAAGCTGAGCGCGGCGACCCGCAGCCAGACACGAAAAGCCTCGCCGAAGGTAACGCCATGCGGGTTAGGCGACGCCCCGGTATCGGGCGTCGCATGCGTGACGGCACTGTTCACGTCAGCCTCCCTTTTTCGCGGAAGGCCAGTTGTGCGTTTCGTCCGTGGCATCGCGGCACCAGCGGTAGAAGGCATCATAGAGCAGCATGCCGGCATCCAGTTGCTTGAGGTCGTCGACGAACATGCGCGACAGGCCGAGCGAAGCAGCCAGCAACCCGGCGACTTCAGGGGCGAGGTCCGGCCGGGCGGTATCGGCGCCACGAACGATCGTTGCGAGCCTCGACATCGGCCCCGAAGCAAGGCCGAATTCCTCGATCATCACATCGAAGGTGCAGAGCTCGCCGCGGTGACTCCAGAAGACCTCCTCGATATCGAAGGGCATGGCGCTGAAGCGATCGCCAACCAGCAAGACGTCGGACGTCGGCACGAAGAGAAAAACCGCGGAGGGATCGACGAAGCGCCGGATGAGCCACGGACAGGCGATGCGGTCGATCTTCGGACGCGCACGCGTGACCCACACGGTCCGTCCCTGCCGGTCGCGCGGCGGCAGCCTGTCGACGGGCACAGCCGTCCCGCCCGAGCCTGTCCAGGCTTCGAAGCCGCCTTCCAGCACCTCCGCCGCTCCCCCGGCATGCCGGATATGGGCGGCGACCCCATGGCTGAGCTTGCCGCCCGCCTGGCAGACGACGACCACCGGCCCGGCGAAACCGGCTGCCCATTCGTCGATATTGGTGTGGGATTTACGGATCGAGCCCGGCACGAGTCGCGGATCGCGGGCGAAATCATCGTCGACGCGCACATCGACGATGACAGGCGCATTGGGTGTGCCGACGATACGGTTCAATTTGTCTGAAGATATTTCGAGAAATGATGGCATGACGCGTCCTCCGGTGTTCGGTTTCATGGACGCGATTCTTCGGCATGTCGCCTCGTGGGGTGATCGCAACCCCATATGATTTTTATGCGCGCCGTCGTTTTTCATGTCAAGCTGCGGAAGGTTCATGTCTTCTGCAAACGGGCCATTCCTCCCCTGCTGGATTGCGGCTAGTCTTCTCGAATGAGCGCGGAAGAAACGCCGTTGACCGGCGGTCGCATTACTGCCGGCGTTGTCCGGGTCGGGGATACTGTCAGGCGCCCAGTCACAAGGGACCGGACGCATGTGCATGGTCTTCTCCTTCACCTCGAAGAGCGTGGCTTTGATGCCGCGCCTCGCTTTTTAGGCGTGGACGATCAGCAGCGGGAAGTGCTGAGCTTCATTCCCGGCCATGTTCCTGACGATCTCGGCCATTTCGACGATGCCCAGCTCACCGCCGCTGCTCGTCTCCTCAGACGCTTCCACGACGCGACGTCGAATTTTCCGCTCGTCCTGGACGCGGGCGCGGAGGTCATGTGCCACAACGACTGGGGTCCGCCGAACGCGGTGTTCCGTGATCGCCAGCCGTGCGGCATGATCGATTTCGACACGATCGCTCCGGGCCTGCGCCTTTGGGATCTTGGTTACTTCGCCTTTGCCTGGCTCGACCTCGGAGACGACGACTATATGGGCGACGAGCAGATCCGTCGGCTGGAGGTGGTGGCGCAAGCCTATGGAATGGCGGGCTGTACCTCCACTCAGATCGCCATTCATGCACTCGCGCGACAGACGGCGCTTGCGGCCGTGGGGCGTGTGCAGGGCAAGGCGGACATGGCGGAATGGGCGGCGGCGGCTGCCTGCTGGACGGTTCTCAACGTGCTCGAGCAGCTGAGCCCGACTGGCTATGCCCTGCCCACGGGATGAAGCGCTTCCCTCCCATCAGTTCCGCCCGCCATTCGCCCGGATCACTTGCCCATTGACCCAACCGCTCTCTGCGCTCGCCAGAAACGACACGACGCGCGCAATATCCTCCGGCTGCCCGAGCCGGCCGAGCGGGATCTCGTTGGTCAGGCGCTGGATCAGCTCCGGGGAGCGGCCGGCGAGCAGCAGTTCGGTTGCGACCGGCCCGGGCGCCACGGCGTTGACGGTGATGCGGCGGGGCCCGAGCTCCTTTGCGAGGATATGCGTCATCGCTTCGACCGCCGCCTTCGTCGCCGTGTAGACGGCATTGCCCGGCGAATAATGGCCGATGATGCTGGTGGAAAGGTTGATGATGCGGCCGCCGTCACGCACGCGCCTTGCACCCTCGCGCATGCCGTTGAAGGTGCCGGTGAGGTTCACGGCGATCAGGCGCTGATAGTCTTCATCGCTGACTTCGGAGAGCGGGCCGAAGGTGGTGACGCCGGCATTGTTGACGAGCACGTCGACGGTTCCGAATTGCGCTTCGGTACGCTCGAAGAGATCAGCGACCGCTCGCGGGTCGGAGACGTCGGCGCGGATGGCAAGCGCCTGGCCACCGGCGGCCTCGACAGAAGCGACCACGTCCTCCGCCTGCGCAACACTTTCGGCATAATTGACGACGGTCTGGAAGCCATCGGCTGCGAGCTGTCTGGCAATGGCCGCGCCTATGCCCTTGGATGCGCCTGTGACGATGGCGGTCCTGATGTCATGGGTCATGTCATTCTCCGTTCTGTTCCGGCTCAGGCGATCGCAGGCACAGCAAGGTGTATGCGCGTCACCGGTCCCGGCAACGCGCTTGAAGACTTCAAATCCTGCTATGTTGCCCGATCGCTTGTGCGCTTGATCTGACGCCGTTAATGTGAGCGATAACTCGCGTTCCCGCCACTCGCATTTCAGATCATGACCGACAGCCCCTACAAGAGCCGCTCCGCGCCCAGAAAAGCACCAAGACAGGCCCGCTCACTCGCAACCGTCTCGGCGATTATCGAGGCTGCGGCTCGCATTCTGGAGGAGCGCGGCCATGAGGGTTTCTCCACCAATGCGGTGGCGGAAAAGGCCGGCGTCAGCGTCGGCTCGCTCTACCAGTATTTCCCGCGCAAGGACGCGCTGATCGGCGCGCTGATCCTGCGGCAAACGATGTCACTGGTCGAAGATGCGGAACGTGCGGCCGGAGAGCCGACCGGCGAAGAGGCGCTTTCGACGCTGATCAGCCCTTGCGTCCACCAGCAGCTCGAACGCCCTGCCCTTGCCCGCCTGCTCGATTACGAAGAGGCCCGCCTGCCGCTCGATGCGGAGACTGAACGGGTCAAGACGCGCTTCTTCGAGCTCACCCGCGATACCCTCCTGCGGCCGGACATGCCGCCGCAGCCCGATATCGATGCCGCGGCGCGCGACGTGGTGGCGATCATCAAGGGTATGATCGATGCCGCCGGCGAGCATGGAGAGGAGGACAGGACCGGGCTGGCGCTGCGCGTCAAGCGCGCCGTCATCGGCTATCTCAAGACCGCATCGGACGGCGGGTGATCCCAAAAGACATCATCGGCCCGGCTCAGAGCGGCTGCTTCCCCCGCCAGATCCGAAGCGGTCCAACATCCTCAAAGCCGAAAGACTTCATGCGACTGAGCATCGCTCCCCGATCATACCCAACCACAGGCTTGTCAGGTGCGAGCGCTGCGACACACTCGATGGCGGCTCGAAGCTCGTCTTCGCCGTCGCTCTCCGAAAAGACGTTCGACAGGCCGACGCAGTCGCCGGAGATATTTCCGATGCATCCAGCCTGGAAGCCGGCACCGTTACGGCGACCAAAGAAGACTATATCCGGCCGGGAAAGCATGGAGGATGGAAACATCTTACGCTCGGTCGAAGAGCCGTTTCGTTTCCAGCCCTGTTCCCATTGAGCCAGATCGTCATCGGTCTTGACCTGCTGCCAGTTGGGGTCCGTGCCGCCAAACATGCGAGGCGGAGCCCACAGCCAACGCGCCTCAAACAGAATTTCCATTCCGAGCGCGGTCATATCGAAACTGCAGAAACTGTCCTTGAAATCGAATTTCCAGCTCCTGCTGCGGCGAAGCTGATCGATGGCAGCCCGCTGTTCGTCTATCCGCGTGGCCGACAATGTCGTCAGGCTTGAGTAATAGGGCGGCGGCGGGTCGATACTGATAAACGCGTAAGCTTCGCGCCTGTATCTCAGATCGTGTGCCTGAAACACGCATTCATAGATATCTGCATTGTTTCCGGCGGCCGAAATCGCTCTGCTATCCGTCATCGAACCTGCTTTCAATGTCGCAAACAAACTTCGCGCGCAGTGTTACTTCCGATATTCAAGGTGCATATGACATAAGGCCTGCCTGCATTACCCCGGCAGGCGGCTCAGCAGAAAATCGGCACGCGCGGCCACATCGGACTTCGGCAGCATGACGACCTCATAACCGATTTCAGGATAGGCCGCGGTCAGTCGATCATATTCGGCAACCGCCTCTTCAAAACCATGCCGCCGTTCGGGATCGTTGACGTAGATCTCCGGCCACGGTGGCGTCAGAAACACTGTCTGGTGATAGCGATGCCGGTCACGCAGTGTCTCCAGCACCGCTTCTCCGGTAGCGGCCTGCAGCGCGGCGACGGCATCGATCAGGCCGCGGTCGAAGAACGTCCATCCCGCCTGCGTCTCTGCCAGCTTCTGATCTTCGAGCGCCATCGCGATCGCCCGCCGGGCAAAAGCCACTGGATCGACCCAGGGCAAAGCTGCGCCCTGCCCGGCCAGCTCCTCTTTCACGATCCGGCGTCCAGGTTCTTCGACGGTGGCGTAACCGCGCCGGGAAAGCTCTTCGAGCAATGTTGATTTCCCGCCACCCGAACAGCCGGAAATAACGACGGATTTGATCACGGAACCCTCCGATGACAGATGATGTAAAAGAAGCGTGGCGCAGACTCGGGCTATGTGCCGACTTCCAGATCGAAGACATGCCCCTGCCTGCCGGCAGAGCGGCGAAGCGAACCGCGGTGGATCGCGGCAATGCGCTCTATGATATCAAGGCCGATCCCGAGCCCGTCCGTACGGGCTGTGACGTCGCACCCTTGCCGGATGCCGACCGGGTGCCGGTCCTCGACGCGGATCAGGTTGCTGCTGACCCGCACGACGATATTGGTACGCGCGGGCGTGTGGCGAACGGCATTGTCGATCAGGTTGCGGAGGGCATCCTTCAGCAGCGCCGGCACACCCTGCACGAAGGCGGCATCCACCTGCGCGGAGAATTCCAGCGAGTGACCGTTTTCATAGACCCAGGGCGCCAGCTGTTCCACCACGCTGGATGAAAGCGCGACGAGGTCGACCTCCTCGAACATGCCGTGATCGAACGTATCGAGCCTGGCGAGCGTGGTGATCTGGCTGACGAAGCGGACGAGGTCGTCGAGATCCGCTTCCGCCTTCCGTGCGCGCGGATGGTCGATATGACCGA
The DNA here is from genome assembly GCF_056397645.1 of Rhizobium sp. 05L429. Lineage (NCBI taxonomy): Bacteria > Pseudomonadati > Pseudomonadota > Alphaproteobacteria > Hyphomicrobiales > Rhizobiaceae > Rhizobium > Rhizobium sp. 05L429. Next base: position 24,344 of record NZ_JBFTNV010000004.1, read on the forward strand.
GCTCCAGCTTGATTGCGGCAAGCGGCGTGCGGACCTCGTGGGCGATGCCCGATGTCAGGATCTTCTGGGATTTCATCAGCTCGCCGACACGCGCGAAGGCCCGGTTGACAGCCTCGGCAAGATGGGCGATTTCCCGTGGCATCTCCTGGAATTGCAGGTGTGAGCGGGAATCCATCGGATCGATCCGCTCCGCCGCCTCGGCCGCAATCCGTACCGGCTTCAGCGCCTGGCGCACGGAAAGCAGGGTGGCGCCGAGCACGAGGACCAGCAGAATGCTCATCGGCACGATCATGTGTTCGATCACCTCATTCCAGAAGACATCCGACAGCACGTCCTGCGGATCGCCCATCGTCGCGACATCGACAACGAAGCGCCGCTCGCCGACTGTGAAGGCCCGCCCGCCCACCAATGTCAGCGGCTTGCCGGGCTCGAGTGACCGCAGCCAGAAATCCGGCGGGTTCACATCAGGCGGCAGAAAGCGGCTTTCGCAGGCGGCATCGCAGGACTGGAAAACAAACCCGCCACCGGCCTCGCGGATGCGGGCCACATAGCCGGTCTGCGCCTGCCGGTAGCGCCCTTCGACGCTGTCGGGAAGCCGGTAGCGGATTGTGCCGTCTTCCACCTCGATACCGGAGGCGAGCCGCTCGGTCTCCTGCTCCACGAAGAGGCGCGAAAGCTCCCCGACATTCCAGTAATAGTCGGAAAAGATCACGGCGAGCTGCACCACCATGGCCAGCACCGCAAAGAAGGCGATGCGCCGCGCCAGGATCGCGCCCAGTGTCGGCGATTTCAGTCTCATGCGCGCGCCTCCCGCATCATGTAGCCGACACCCCTGACGGTCTCGATCAGCGCCCCGGTCGGATGCCTCTCGAGTTTCCTGCGCAGCCTCGAAACGGCAAGCTCGACGGCATTGCTGCTGCGCTCGTCGCCGAATTCCGAGAAGGCGTGCTCGATCTTCGGCTTGGGCACGACCCGGCCGCCATTGCGCATCAGAAGTTCCAGCAGGCCCTTTTCGGAGGGCGCGAGCGCGATCTCGGCGCCGGCACAGATCACCCGCCGCGAGGCGACATCATATTGAAGTGCGGCAAATTCCAGGACCGGCATGATGGTTGCCGGCGCGCGCCGCGTCAGCGCGCGGATGCGGGCGATCAGTTCGCCATTGTGAAATGGCTTTACAAGATAGTCGTCGGCGCCGGCGTCGAGCCCGGCGATGCGTTCGTCGATCGCGCCCCGCGCGGTCAGCACCAGAACCGGCATCTGAACCCTTGCGGCCCGCAGCGACCGCAGGAACGCGATGCCGTCTTCATCCGGCAGGCCGAGATCGAGAAGCAGCAGGTCATAGTCCGCTTCCTGCAATGCAAGCCGCCCTTCCTGCGCGAGCGCAAAGGCATCGATCTTCCAGCCGGCATCGCGGATAGCCTCGCAAAGCAGCTCGCGAAGCCGGGAACTATCCTCGACCAGCAGTATCCTCATGCCTTCTTTCGACCCGTGACCATCGACCAGACGAGATTTTCCCTGTGCCTCCAGCTTTCGACGATGGCCGCACCCGCATGAACGAAGGCAAGCACCATGATGCCGTTTGCGATGGTGCCATGCAGTTTCTCCAGCCACTTCTCGCCCCAGAAGGCATCGAGCGTCGTCATCCAGCCGGTCAGCGCAGTTGCCGCCAGCAATGCCATCAGGATCAGCATCATGACCGATGCCAGCGGATTATGACCAAGGTAACGTCTCTCACTGCCATCGATCATATCGAGTATCTGCTCCATCACCCTGCGCGGCGTCGGCAGGAAATCGGAAAAGCGAGCGTGTTTTGTACCGACGAAACCCCAGAGAATACGAATGACGATTGCCGCAGCGACGACATAACCCGTGATGCGGTGCCAGTATTTGCCCTCTTCGAGAATGAAGAGGTTGAGCATGCAGGCCCCCACGATGGTCCAGTGAAACAGCCTGATGACGGGATCCCACACCCTGACCGTCTGCTCGTTGGTATCGGAGGGCTCTTGGCCCTCCTCCTTCTTCGACGAGATGGCCGTCATCGCTCAATCGCCCTTCTGGACGATCTCACCGGAGACCGGATTGAAATAGACTTCGGCGCGTTCGCCGTTCTTGTCCTTGCCGTAGATTTCGTAGCAATTGCCGGTGATCTCGAAGGTCCTGACCTTGTAGCCCATGGCCTCGATCTTCGCCTTCATGGCCGCCTCGGGCATCCATTTGGATTTCGGCTCGCTGGTGCAGCTTGGACTTGCAAGCGCCAAGGCCGGCGTGAATGACAGGATTGCGAGAGCGGCGATCAGTTTCAGCTTCATGATTTTACCCTTTTGCTGCTGCCCCTTGCGGGCGACGGGCAAACGGGTAGCGCGCCGAAGCTGTCTGTTTGCTGTCGGAGAGTGCAGACGATCTCTTCCCCGCCGACAGGAACCCTCCACGCCCTATTCGCTGCGCGGCAGTGGTCGCAGAAACAGGCGCTCGTAACTTTTGAACGGCGGATCGGCCCCGAAGCGTGCATTGGCCGCGATACTGTCCGGGTCGGCGGCAACGCTGGCGCGGTAGCCGAGATAGGTCTGCTCATCCGGGAAAGTGAAGAGAGCGATTGCAATATTGCCTGCCCCGTCTGCCCCGGCACCGGGAAAACTCAATCCCGCGCCATCAGGCTTTTCGCGCGGCATGAAATATCCATGATGCGTTCCGCCATAGCGCTCGATCAACTGGACCCAAACCCCGGCATAGGCTTCGAATTCCCTGCGTTTCTTCGGATCGAGGCGGTAGCGCACCTCGCAGGTGACGGGCATTGTCGACATCAAGGAAAGTCCTCCAATGTCAGCATATAGCTCATCTGGGGATGCCGGCCATGCATCGTCAGCCAGATCTGAGGAAATTGCAGGAAACGCGGCTGCGCATGGAGGCAAAATACCTTCCCGCTTCGCCGTTCCGGCAGAGCGACGAACGGCTCTGCCGCCTCTCCCGCATTTCTCAGGCGATCAGATGTGATCCGGAAGATCCCATCATTTCCCGCTTGTCGCGAATCGCAACGCCCGCTACCTCTTGGACAAGGCTCGACCCAAGCCTCCTCCCTCCAGCCGGGAAGCATCGTCCATGCGGGGTTCATCCACCATCGAACCATCTGTTCGAGCACCGCATAAGGAGGGGTTGCGTTTCCGGCTCGCAATGGAGGTTTGAATGAAACTGTCTGCACCCATCTATCAGCTGAAGCGCCGTGCGAAAATGTTGTCGCGCACCGATACGATTCCGCTCCATCAGGCGCTGGACCGTATCGCGCAGGAAGAAGGTTTTACCGCCTGGAGCCTGCTTGCATCCCAGCATGAGACGCAGTTACTGACCGGCCCGATTCTGTCGCAGCTTGCGGAAGGCGATCTGCTTTTGATCGCCGCCCGTCCGGGTCACGGCAAAACCCTGCTCGGCCTGCAGCTTCTGCTCGATGCTGTCAGGGAAAGCCGCAAGGCCACCTTCTTCACGCTCGAATATACCGAACAGCAGACCATGAAGCGTATTCATGCCCTGCCGGAAGGCGAAGCGTTGGGCGAGAAGATCGAGATCGTCACCTCGGACGAGATCAGCGCCGATTATGTCATGCGGCATCTCGCGGGCGCTCCGCGGGGAACGGTTGGGGTCATCGACTATCTGCAGATCCTTGATCAGCAACGCAGCAAGCCGGGCCTTTCGGAACAGGTGTCTGCACTCCAGACCTTCGCTCGCCAAACCGGTATCGTGCTGGCCTTCATCTCGCAGATCGACCGATCCTTCGAGGCTGATGGCAAGGGCTTGCCGGATCTGGCTGATGTCCGTCTGCCCAACCGGCTTGACCTTACGCTGTTCGACAAAGCCTGCTTTCTCCACAATCGCGAAGTCCAGCTTCAGCATGTGGCTTAAATCGTAAAGCGAGGGCCGGTGTCCGCTAGGTGCCGGCCCTCAGCCTTGCGATATCAGCTGCGGCTGCATCGAGAATGCATCTGAGGCCATTCCCTGCCGCATGCGCTTCGTCGCGAAGTCCACGAAGGCCCTGAGCTTGGGCAGCGACTGGCTGCGGCTTGGATAATAGAGGCAGAGCCCCGGCACATCGCGGGCATGATCTTCAAGCACCGGAATGAGGCTTCCCTGCTCGATATAGTGCCTGATGACTGAGCCGACCGTGTAGAGGAAGCCGACGCCGCGAAGCGCAGCCCGGATCGAGGCCTCGTAATCATTGAGGATCAGCGGGCCATCGACGGCAACCTTCAGGCTCTCGCCGCCTTCGACGAATTCCCAGGTCCGCGACGCCTGCCCGCCTCGCCGGGTCAAGAGAGCGGGCAGCCCCTGCAGCTCTCGCGGATGGCCGGGCCGTGGATATTTGCGAAGCAGGCTCGGCGCGCCGACGACAACGAACTTGTCGGGCGGCGTCAGCCAGGTTGAAACCATGTCGAGTTCGATCGTATGCCCGAGCCGGATACCGGCATCGAACCCTTGTTCGACGATATTGGTGAACTCGTCGTCGCCGACCAGTTCCAGACTGATGCCGGGATAGGCGTCGTGGAAATCCGGCAGCAGGCTGTTGATCAGCAGCGAAACCGCCGGGCGCGGCGCATTGATGCGCAGGTTACCACCAGGCTGTTCGCCGAGATCGCGGGCGGCATTCACGCCCGCCTGAAACATCGCTGCTGCCGGCTTGGCATGGGCAAGCAGCTTCTGGCCCGCTTCCGTCAGCCGAACGCTGCGGGTCGTCCTCGCAAACAGCGCAGCCCCTACCCGCCTCTCGAGCGTCTGGATACCCTGGCTGATTGCCGACGGGGTCAGGCCCAGCTGGCGTGCCGCTGCGCGAAATCCGTTCTGCTCGGCCACCGCCAGAAATATCGCAAGGCCATCCAGTTCGGCTCGGTCCATTGTGCAGCTCCACTTTACAGCATGATCAGATAAGGGATTATTATCAAACAATAGGTCGCATGCCATATCTTGGCAAGAAGCGCGGCCAACAGCTTTCCGCCCTTCCAACCTTGATGAGCAATCCCTCGGGCCCGGCGTCCTCTCGATCGAAGAGGCGCGCCTTCACGCCTGCCCAAAAGAGAGAGAATTCCATGAAAATCTATGACAGACCGGGCTTCCCCAACCCCATGCGCATCCGCATCGTGCTGGCGCAAAAGGGCCTGGATTCCGAAATCGAATTTGTCCCTGTCGACCTGATCGCCGCCGAACACAAGCAGCCGGCCTTCCTGGCGAAGAACCCGTCCGGCGTGCTGCCGGTCCTGGAACTGGATGATGGCACGCTGATTTCCGAAAGCACGGCGATTACCGAATATCTCGACAATCTCGATGGCAAGCCGGAACTCACCGGCCGCACCCCACGGGAAAAGGCGCTGATCCATATGATGCAGCGCCGCGCCGAAGCCTTTGTCCTCGATCCTGTCGGCATCTTCTTCCATCACGCCACACCTGGTCTTGGACCAGCACTTCAGGCCTTTAAGAGCCCGCAATGGCCGGGCCGCACGGAAATGGGCGAGCGCGAGGGCGAGAAGGCGAAGGAAGGGCTGCGCTATTTCAACGAGATCCTCACTAGGCAACCCTTCCTGACAGGCGAGATCTATTCGATGGCCGACATTACCCTGCTCGCCGGCCTCGCCTTTGCCGAAGTCGCCGGTATCGTTCCGTCTGGCCTCGACGCGATGACGCAGTGGCAGGCACGCATGGCCGATCTGCCCGCCGTCAAGAACCGCAGCGGACAGAACTTCCTGCCTGAAGACCTGAAGCGCCTGGGTTTCTGAGCGCTGGTGCGGACACAGCCGCGATAGCTTAGCGCATCCACCACGACAGCGAAGGCCGGCGTCCGTTGGCGCCGGCTGGACCCCGCGTAAAACCTCCCCCGCGCGCGATGGTCAGGAAAGTGGCGATGTCGTCAAGACCGGCCCGGCCCATTCATAAGCTCCCCTAATAGGTTCATGCGCAACTTAGCGTCTAATCGCAGAACTGCGTAGCCGCTAAAAGGTCGACAGCAATTATGGTAGCAGACAAGGAGCTCCGACATGCAGATCAAGCGAAGCGGCTTTGCCCCTTCCGTTAGGGGACCGGAGGCCTATTTCACCGGAACCGTGCGTCTCGACTCCCGTTTCGACAGCGAAGACCCGGATCGCGTCGGCGGCGCCACGGTGACTTTCGAGCCCGGCGCGCGCACCGCATGGCACACTCACCCGCTCGGCCAGACGCTGATCGTCATTTCCGGCCTCGGCTGGGCGCAACGCGAGGGCGGCCCGGTGGAAGAGATCCGGCCGGGCGATATCGTCTGGTTCGCGCCCGGCGAAAAGCACTGGCACGGCGCCACGCCAACCACGGCCATGAGCCATATCGCCATCGCCGAAAAGCTCGACCGCAGCGCCGCCGACTGGATGGAAAAGGTCAGCGACGAACAATATCACCTGACGGAGATACGATAATGCAGAAGCGCAAACTCGGAACAGACGGCCCTGAAGTATCGGCCCTCGGCCTCGGCTGCATGGGCCTCAGCTACGGTTACGGCCCGGCAACGGACAGGCAGACGGCCATCACCCTCATCCGCACCGCCTTCGGCCGCGGCGTGACTTTCTTCGATACGGCCGAAGCCTATGCCCAGGGCGCCAATGAAGACCTGCTCGGCGAAGCGCTGGAACCCTTCCGCAACGAGGTGGTAATCGCCACCAAGTTCGGCTTTCGCGACGGCGATGTCAGCAAGGGACAGGACAGCCGGCCGGAGCGCATCCGCGCAGTGGCCGATGCTGCCCTGAAACGGCTGCGCACCGACTGCATCGATATCTTCTACCAGCACCGCGTCGATACCGAAGTGCCGATGGAAGATGTCGCCGGTGCCGTTAAGGATCTGATCGCTGCCGGCAAGGTCAAGCATTTCGGCATGTCCGAGGCCGGCGCAGGTTCGATCCGCCGCGCCCATGCGGTCCAGCCGGTCGCCGCCCTGCAGAGCGAATATTCGCTGTGGTGGCGCGAGCCCGAGAAGGAAATCCTGCCGCTGCTCGAGGAACTCGGCATCGGCTTCGTGCCCTTCAGCCCGCTCGGCAAGGGCTTCCTGACCGGCGCGATCACCGAGACCACCAGTTTCGACAAGACGGATTTCCGCAATGTCGTGCCGCGCTTTTCGGAGGAAAACCGCAAGGCAAACCAGGGCCTCGTATCAGTGCTATCAGGCATCGCCGCCGCCAAGCAGGCGACGTCGGCCCAGATCGCGCTCGCCTGGCTGCTGGCACAAAAGCCATGGATCGCGCCGATCCCCGGAACCACCAAGCTGCACCGGCTGGAAGAGAATATCGGCGGTGCGGCGATCGAGCTGACGGCGCAGGATCTGCAGGAGATCGAGGCGGCGCTGGCCGATGTCACCGTGCAGGGAGATCGCTACCCGGCGCACCTGCAGGCCCGCGTCGGCCGGTAAGTTGCCGGCCCTGAAAGGAGTTGTCATGACCGACAATATCAAGGAAACACCGTCGTCATAACGCGTGTCGATATCAATGAGATCCTGTTCCGGCCGAGGGCGCAGGAGCTCTAATCCTTTCCTGACGTCAGCGGAAAGTTGCAAAAATGCCGCAATAGCGCAGCTTTCCCGCTGTGCCGCGGCTCACATCTCCCCCTCGCTGACATCATTTGCTATTCGTTCGCTCGAAGAGCATGGGCGCATCGAGGTAGATTTTGCCTAAGTAAGAACCGGTCTCAATCCAGTTTCACCCGTACTGCCGGATAGCCGCGGGCTATCGGCGTATGAATACGTTCATCGGGTGGTGGCAAGAGACCGGTTTGGCATTGTTCCGATCGCCAGCGCAGCTCCGCTGTCTCTGCTCTTCAGCCACCCAAAAGCATCGCCACTCCGCGCCTTCAAGGTTTTCTCTCGCGCCATCTTGGTGAACTTCCGAATGGAAGACCAAGACTTATGTGCTGTTCACTCAGGGTCCGATGGACCATTACGCCGAAAACTGCCCCCCAGCCCTGGATCGCATGTGGCGGATGCGGCGGATTGAGAGCCTTTCAATCCAGCGGCAAGATCCGGCTCAATGCCAATGGCCGCAAGCTGGATGCCTGGCTCATCTACAAATGCCTGGCCTGCGACAAGACCTGGAACCGGCCGCTCCTCGAGCGCCAGAACGTCCGCGACATCGATCCTGAGACCCTCGAAGCGCTGCAGTCCAACGATATCAAATGGATCCGGATGGAGAGCTTCAACCTCGATGCATTGAGGCGCAAGTCGCAGCGCGTCGACGAATTCCCGGAATTCGAAATCGCCAGAGAGGTCATGCGGGAAACAGCCGATTGGACGCGGCTGGAGATCGAATTGTTGGTGCCGTTGCCATCGGGTATGCGGCTCGACCGCCTGCTGGCGACCGAGCTGAAAGTCTCGCGCACGCGGCTCCAGACGCTCCACGGGAAAGGTCTGCTCCGGACGAATCCGGATCGTGCCGACGTTCTGCGGCGGCGTATCAGGACCGGCATCGAAGTGATGATCGACCTCGCGGCCGTCGCGGATCGCGAACTTTCCTGGGGACCTCTGGCGACCGGCAGTCCCCGCTAGCCTATAGGACGAAGGCCCGTATGCCGGGCCTTCGTCACCTCCTGGTATCCTCCGCCGCAACTGACGGCTGTCAGTGCGATGGCGGCGACCTGGCCAGCGACACCGCCGCGCCAGCCACCGGCCGCCGTCCGGCGATTCGGTGCGGCTTCAGCCGGTCCTGCGATGTCAGTGGATTGTCCGCATCGATGGACTGGAAAAGCGCCTGCAGTTCAGGCTCCTCGACAAGCAGGGCTGCCTCTGCCGGCGAAATCCAGATCTTCTGCCTCTGGGCGCGCTCCTGAAATTGATCGACCTCGTTTTTGAGCCTGAGCAGGTGGATAGAGACTGTCAGCGGCGTCTCACTGTCTTTCAGGTAGGTGTAGTAGCCAAGCGGCCTCTTCCTGACCTTGCCTACGATGCCAGCTTCTTCAAGCGCCTCGCGCTGAGCACAACGATAGGGCTTTTCCTTCCTCTCCAGATAGCCCTTCGGGATCACCCACCTTCCGGTATCGCGGCTGGTGATGAGCAGCACGCTCAGCCTTCCGCCGCGCTCGACCCGACAGCAGATGGCGCCGCACTGGTTGATCCCGCGGCTGCCTGCTCTAGCGGGCATTTTCGCACTCGATTCAGATGGATGCTCAGACAGATCCATTATCCGCTCGCTATCGCCTTCTCCTTGCTTGGGAAATAGAGCGCAACAGGTGATCGAAAATAGCAGCCCCTGAAATTGAGGTATCGAATGCGTGAAGCAGGCACCCCGGCGGATCGGGACGATGCCCCTGCTCTCAGCCGAACAGGCTCGCGATACCGTAGGAAGCGGCGGCGATGATTGCGGCTGCCGGCATGGTAATGATCCAGGCGATGACGATATTGCCTGCCACGCCCCAGCGCACGGCGGACAACCGCCGCGCCGCGCCGACACCGACGATCGCACCGGTGATCGTATGTGTCGTGGAGACGGGAATGCCGAGCCAGGTCGCGGCAAAGAGCGTCAGCGCCCCGCCGGTTTCGGCGCAGAAACCCTGCATCGGATTGAGCCGGGTGATCTTCGAGCCCATCGTATGAACGATCCGCCAGCCGCCGAACAGCGTGCCGAGCGCCATCGCCGACTGGCAGGAAATGACCACCCAGAGCGGCACATGGAAACTGCCGCCGAGATGCCCCTGGCTGAACAGCAGAATGGCGATGATGCCCATGGTCTTCTGCGCATCGTTGCCGCCATGGCCGAGCGAATAGAGCGAGGCCGAGATGAACTGCATGAAACGGAAGGTGCGGTCGACGGCAAAGGGCGTCTGGCGCACGAACATCCAGGAGACCACGAGAACGAAGAACAGCGCCAGGAAAAAGCCGATCGCCGGCGACAGGAAGATCGCGCCCACCGTCTTCAACAACCCGCTCCAGACGATCGAGCTGACGCCGACCTTCGCGAGCCCCGCTCCGACAAGCCCGCCGACCAGCGCATGCGACGACGATGAGGGTATGCCGAACAGCCAGGTGACGATGTTCCAGACGATCGCCCCCATCAGCGCCGCAAAGATCACCTGCGGCGAGACGATGGCCGGGTCGATGATGCCGGTGCCGAGCGTTTCGGCAACATGCAGGCCGAAGAACAGAAAGGCGATGAAATTGAAGAAGGCGGCCCATGCGACGGCATATTGCGGCCTCAGCACCCGGGTGGAGACGATCGTCGCTATCGAGTTTGCCGCATCATGCAGCCCGTTCAGAAAATCGAAGAACAGCGCCACACCGATCAGGCCGACCAGCAGCGGAAGGGAGAGAGAGGCTTCCATCAGACGTTCTCGATAACGACGCCGCTGATTTCGTTGGCCACGTCCTCGAACCGGTCGACGATCTTTTCCAGGTTGGAATAGATCTCGCTGCCGATCATGTAGGCCATGGCATTGCCGCTGGGCCCATGCCGGCGATAGAGGTCCTTCAGCCCTTCGTCATGCAGCTCGTCGGAGCGTCCCTCGACCCGGGTGATCTCCTCGGCAATCGCCGACAGCCGCGAGGCATTGGCGCCGATCTTGTCGAGCAGCCCGATCGCCTGCTGCATCAGGATCGCCGCCTTGATGATCTCGCCGCCCATTTCCCGCATCAGCGGATCGAAGCTCGACTGCTCGAAGAGCCGGATGATCTTCACCGTCTTGTGCATCATGTCGATCGCATCATCCATGGACTGGATCAGGTCCTTGATGTCACCGCGGTCGAAAGGCGTGATGAAGCTGCGGCGGATCGCCAGCAGCACCTCGCGGGTGATCTGGTCGGCCTCGTCCTCCAGCGCGACGATGCGGTCGCAATTCTCCTGAACCGCCTCGCCTTTCAGGAGCTTCTCCATCGCCTCGGCTGCTGCCACCACGGTTTTCGCATGCCTGGAGAACATATCGAAGAAGCGGTCCTCCCGCGGCATCATCTTGCGAAACACGCTCATCATCTCGGGCGATCCTTCCCTGTGCGAACGACTGTCCATAGGAGACTGTCATAAATCTGTCATAAAGCGTCGCAGGCAATTGATCGAAAAAGTAAAAATTGACAATGCTAGATGTCATGAAATCCAATAAAAAAGGCGCAAAACCCCGCGCCGGCACATCCCAGCCACTGCTGAAGCAACTTGCAGCTAGGCCCGAGAAGCTCTTCTCCGGCGCCTTTCGCCAGCAATATGGCGCGCTCTGCTTCCGTCGCGGGAATGCCGGCCACGATAACAAGAACCCCGCAAGCAAGAGTTCCGAGATCGAGATCCTCGTCGTCACGACGCGCGACAGCGGCCGATGGATCATTCCCAAGGGCTGGCCGATGAAAAAGAAGAAGCCGCACGAAGCGGCCGCCATCGAGGCGTGGGAGGAAGCCGGCGTGCGCGGAACGGTCAGCAAGCATCCCATTGGCCGCTACACCTATCTGAAGGAACTGGACGACGGTGACGTCGCTCCCTGCATCGTCGATATCTTCCAGATCGAGGTGGAGGCAGCACAAAGCGAATTCAGGGAGGTCGGCCAGCGCGTGCTGGACTGGGTCAGCCCCGATGAAGCGGCACGGCGCGTGCGCGAACTCGAACTGAAATCCTTGCTCGTCGATTTCCGCCCCCGGCACGGCAAACAGAAACAGCGCAAGAAGAATGGTTGATTGGCAGGCATCCGGGTTCTGTTATCTCGCACTTACAACCATCACCTGTTTGACGCCGGGCCGCCATCATAAAGCGGCGGATAAGCCGCAATTCGAGCCCAGCTTCGCGCAACTGGCAGGAATTGGCCTGCCCGAATGGGGAAACACCGATGCCCGGAGCATCATCGAGCGCGTGCATGCAAACAGGCTTCCATGCGATTTTCATCCTGTTGGTCCTCTGCCTGCGGCCAGCAGTCGGGATGCCGCGATGTCCTCCGCAGAATGAGCTGCTGGCAAAGGCGAAGGTGGTGGTCGAGGCCAGGGTGAAATCGCTTTTCATCGGCGAATCCGGTTTGGTCGTGACGGACGAATTCCCGACCCGGATGATCCGGGCGGATCTGGAGATCAGGAGGGTCATTAAAGGCGAATTCGCCGGAAAGGAGGTGACGATGTATGGGGCAATGTTTCCCCCAGGACCGTACCGGGAGTTGAGCCTGATGGCATTAGTGGCCGGGTATGACGGTCACGACACCTTCGAGTGGGAGCTCTCATCTTACGAGCTCGGCGATACCGGCATGTCGCTCTTCGTAATGAGCGACTGCATATACTACAAATTTCCCGACCTCATCACCAATCCGCAATGAGAGGCCATCGATGCTGCCCTACTGCCGGTCGCCCTGCTTCTCCTGCGACATGAGCTGGCTGAGCGTGGCTGCCGGGATCGCATCGGCGGCGTAGGTGAAGGTGCCCGACGATTTCACCTCCTCGGCCGCCCGCAGCAGTGCACCAAGTGCCGCGCGTGCAAAAGAGCCGCCCACGCTCACACGGCGCACGCCAGCAGCCGAAAGTTCGGCAACGCTGTAGCGCGGCCCTTTCAGGCCCATCACCACGTTGACGGGTTTGTCGACGGCGGCGCACACCGTGCGGATCGCTTCGATATCAGGCAGCCCGGGCGCATAGAGCACATCGGCGCCGGCTGCCGAGAAAGCCTGCAGCCGCCGGATCGTGTCATCGAGGTCGGGTCGGTTCCAAAGAAAATTCTCTGCCCTCGCCGTCAGCAGGAAAGGCAGTGTCCGCGACGCTTCCGCAGCGGCCTGCACCCGTTCGGCGGCCTGCGACAGATCATAGATTGGCCTTGCCGGATCGCCGGTGGCATCTTCGATCGATCCGCCGACAAGACCGACTTCGGATGCAAGCCGGATCGTCTCGGCACAGATTTCGGGCGCCGCACCAAACCCGTCTTCGAGATCGGCCGAGACGGGAAGATCGGTTGCGCCGACGATCTCGGCGGCATTGTCGAGGATCTCGCCCCGCGTCAGACTCGCAAAGGAATCCCGCTTGCCTTTCGAAAAGGCATAACCGGCGCTGGTCGTCGCCAGGGCCTCGAAACCGAGGCTCGTCAGAATCCGTGCCGAGCCGGCATCCCACGGGTTCGGAATGACGAATGCCTCATCCCGGTAGTGCAATGCCTTCAGCCGCTCGAACTTCGCCTGTTGCTCCGCCACGACTCTCCTCCTCCGCAAATGACAGCGAGGCCAGACTAGCAGTCGCGAACAAAATGTGAACGATTTTGTACCGCCTGACCGGATTTTGTTCGGTGGCTGTCGCCCGCCCGCTCAGTTGCGCAGCCTGTATCCCGTCTTGAAGATCCAGCCGAGCGTGCTCAGGCAAATCACCAGAAACAGCGAGATCATCCCGAGGCTGACCAGCGGGTTGACGTCGGCAATCCCGAAGAAGCTCCAGCGGAAGCCGCTGACGAGATAAAGCACCGGATTGAGATGGCTGACGGCCTGCCAGAAGGGCGGCAGCATGGTGATCGAGTAGAAGCTGCCGCCGAGGAAGGTGAGCGGCGGAACGACCAGCATGGGGATGAGGTTCAACTGCTCGAAATTCGTCGCCCAGATGCCGATCATGAAGCCGAACAGGCTGAAGCTGATCGCCGTCAAAAGAAAGAACAGCACCATCATGAACGGATGTTCGATCCGGACATCGACGAAGATATTGGCCGTCACCAGGATGATGACGCCGATCAGCAGCCCCTTGGTGGCCGCCGCCCCGACATAACCGATCAGGATCTCCGTCATCGCGACGGGGGCTGACAGGATCTCGTAGATCGTGCCGGTGAATTTCGGAAAATAGATGCCGAAGGAGCCATTGCCGATGCACTGGCCGAGCAGGGTCAGCATGATGAGGCCGGGCGTGATGAAGGCACCGTAGGAGACGCCCTCCACCTGCTGGATGCGCGAGCCGATGGCGGCACCGAAGACGATGAAATAGAGCGAGGTGGAAATGACGGGCGAAATGACGCTCTGCAGCAGCGTGCGCCGGGTCCGCGCCATCTCGAAATAATAGATCGACTTGATCGCTTCGAAGTTCATCTTGCGCCTCCTACCAGCGATACGAAGATGTCTTCGAGCGAGCTCTGGCGCGTCGAGAGATCCCGGAAATGGATGTTGTTTTGCCCGAGCCGCGTCAAAAGCGATGCGACGCTTTCATGCTCGTTGTGGGTGTCGAATTCATAGACCAGCCGGTTGCCCTCGGCCTCGATCGACAGGCCGTTGCCGGCAAAGCAGTCCGGCAGTTTTTCGAGCGCTTCGTTGAGTTCGAGGATGAGTTGCTTGCGGCCGAGCTTGGCCATCAGCGCCTGCTTGTCTTCGACGAGCAGCAGCTCGCCGCCGTTGATGACGCCGACGCGGTCGGCGATTTCTTCCGCCTCTTCGATGTAGTGCGTCGTCAGGATGATGGTGACGCCCTCGCCCCGCAGCCGCTCGACGACATGCCACATATCCTTGCGCAGCGTCACGTCCACGCCGGCTGTCGGCTCGTCGAGGAAGAGGATGGACGGTTCGTGCGACAGCGCCTTGGCGATCAGCACGCGCCGCTTCATGCCGCCCGAGAGCTGGCGCAGCGTATTGTCCTTCTTGTCCCAGAGAGACAGGTCGCGCAGCACCTTCTCGATATGGGCGGGGTTGGCCTTCTTGCCGTGCAAACCGCGCGAAAAGCTGACCGTATTCCACACCGTCTCGAACTGGTCGGTGGTCAGCTCCTGCGGCACCAGGCCGATCAGCGTGCGCGTGGCGCGGAAATCCTTGACCACGTCATGGCCGTCGACCACGACCGTGCCGCCGCTCGGATTGGCGATGCCGCAGATGATCGAGATCAGCGTCGTCTTGCCCGCCCCATTCGGCCCGAGCAGCGCTAGGATTTCGCCACGCTCGATCTCGATGTTGACGCCCTTCAGCGCCTGGAAGCCATTTGCATAGGTCTTGGTGAGATTTTGGACGGAAATGATTGGTGCCATGGGGCTCTTTGCGGATATCAGGTCAATTCGCCCGCTATATAGCCCCTTTGTGAAACTTTGACATCCCGAGGGGCCTGAACACTGAATTCACACCATCGGCCTATCCACCAATAATGTCGGGCATCGGATGCCTATCCACAGGCCAAATCAGCCGATGAAAAGAAAGTCGTCTCCCGGCTCCCGATGTCATCAATCGGTGATGTTCGTCCCGCATAAAAACACGCGAGGACAGCACCGGCTCCCGCCCGCCGCCACCCCTTTGCGGAGCCGCCCTCTCGGCGATCTCGTTACGCCCTTTCTGCTGTCCTCGGCATTGTAGTGAAATTTATTATCAGTCACGAAATGCCAGGAACCGGCCAGTATCCTCTGTTCAGCCGCGTTCGTCTAAGCCGGCCCTAGGCCGGCTTTCTTTTTTCTGCGTGTCGGCCGCTTCGTTCGAAAACGCAGCTTAAGGCACAGCCTCATGCTCCTCCCGCGCCGCCTCCCAGACTTCCTTCGCCGTATCGAGGTTCATCAAGGCAATGGCAAGTCCGACGAGGAGATCGGGCCAGATCGAATGCCAGAGATAGGCCGTCACCAGACCAGCGGCGATGATGGCGACATTGGCGGCCGCATCGTTGCGGGCCGACAGAAATGCCGCCCGCGTCAGCGAGCCGGCGGCATGGCGGTGGGCGGCAAGGATATAGGCGCCGAAGAGATTGACGGCGAGCGCACCAAGTCCCGCAAGCGACAGCGGCAAAGGCAGCGGCGGCACCGGATGAGCAATCTTGCCCCATGCCATCAGCAGGAAGGCAAGCGCCGGCACCAGCAGGATGCCCGCCATGCCCATGCCGACCCGCGCCCGATTCTTTGCCGACCATGCCATGGCGAAGAAGATCAGCAGATTGACCGAAGCATCTTCGAGGAAATCCACGCTGTCGGCGAGCAGCGAGACGGAACCGATCGCCAGCGCCACGGCAAATTCCACGCCGAAATAGCCGAGATTCAGGAGCGCAACCGTCATGACGGTGCGTCTCAATGTCTGCTCCATGGTGCTGTTCCCCTACCCGAATCCGGCCAGACCTCGTGAATACCCCTCCGACAGGATGGCTGCCCGGTCTTGTTCCGCAGCCTAGAGATCCCTGAACATCACGAGCGCATCGACATAGCCGAGATCAGGATGATTGAACGCCCCCGGAAGCCGCCCGACCACCTGGAAATCGAGTGACTGCCAGAGCCGCACTGCCCGCTCGTTCGAACTGACGACGAAATTGAACTGCATGGCCCGGAAGCCGCGCTGGCGCGCATGGGCAAGCGAGTGCTGGTGCATGATGCGCGCGACACCCTGGCCCGCCGCTTCGCGCGCGGTCATATAGCCGCAATTGCAGACGTGATTGCCGCCGCCGGCTTGATTGGCCCTGATATAGTAGGTGCCGATGATGCTGCCGCCGTCATCGGCGACGAAGGTTTCCTTGTCGGAGCCGAGCCAGTAGTCGAGCGCATCGGCCTCGCTCATGTTGCGATCGAGCGTATAGGTTTCGCCCGCCCGGACGACAGGTTCCAGGATCGCCCAGATGGCGCTGCGGTCTTCGGCTTTGGCAGGTCGGATCAACATGGCCTGATGTTTGCACGACCAGATGGCGCTCCGCAACTGCGGCATGGCGCCTGAAGAGGGCAGCGGAACAAGAAGACGTGGAGGGATCTGCTTCAGTCGTTGACGCTCTCGAGGATATCGTCGAGCAGCCGCTCGGCATAGCGCATCGTCTCGAATTGCTCTTCCGGCGACAGCTTGTGTGCAACGCATTCCGCCCGGATGGCTGTTCTCAGCTTCGCCAGTAGGGCCGCCTGTTCATAGGGCGTGAAGGCGCTGTCGCGGACGGTGATCTTCGCGATCGTTTCCAGAATGGCGATCCTCCCCTCCACCTGCCTTGTCGAGCCGACATAGAACGGCCGCTGCGACCGGAGGTTTCGGCGCGGGAATGTTACGACATTGCTCATGGTGCCCTCACAGGGCCGGCGTCTTGAAATCGGAACCTGACAGCATGGTGTGCAGCTTGTGCTCGCTGTCGGCGCCCTGCCGGTAAAGGTCGATTGTTATGCGGGCGAGTTCACGCGCCTCTGTGCAGTCGCGTGACCAGCCGCGCTCGGCGCAAAGCTTGTCGAAGGCCTTTTGCACGATCGCAAGCTCCACAGCACCGATCCAGCGGTCCACAGGTGCATCCGTTATAATCTTCGGTTGCATGATCTCCTCCCGATCGCTCCATAAAGATGCTGCCAAACGCATGAAGGAGAAGAGAGTTCCACACAAAATGCAGGACGCAAAAAGAATCCCGGCAGGCGCTGGAAAAGGCTGGTTTCGGGGTCTGCCGTGCGGCATCGACTCGCGCAAAATGGAAAAACCGACGCGCTGGGAACCGCCTTACCGGGTGC
The DNA here is from genome assembly GCF_056397645.1 of Rhizobium sp. 05L429. Taxonomy (NCBI): domain Bacteria; kingdom Pseudomonadati; phylum Pseudomonadota; class Alphaproteobacteria; order Hyphomicrobiales; family Rhizobiaceae; genus Rhizobium; species Rhizobium sp. 05L429. The sequence continues at coordinate 41,662 of NZ_JBFTNV010000004.1, forward strand.
GCGCGGCTACTGTTCGGGAAACCACAAACGCAACCTACAATCGTCATGGCAGTCTATGTCAACGCGAAAGGTCAGCCCGCTCTCTGCTCGACGAGGCGCTGCCACAACAAGCTCCATGTCATTCTTCCGCCCTCGTGCCTGCACGAGGAGGGAATGAGGACCTGCTAAACCTCTACGTTCTTCACGCTGCGCCTCGTTAAACTGCACCCAGTTTAACCGCGGAACAGCGACAGAATGTTCTGCGGCGCGCTGTTGGCGATGGAGAGCGATTGCACGGCCAGCTGCTGCTGCGTCTGCAGCGCCGACAGCCGGGATGACTCCGCCTCCATATTGGCATCGACCAGCCGGCCGACGCCGCTGTCGACGGAATCGCCGAGCTTGGAGACGAAATCCTCCTGCATGGCGATGCGCTTCTGCAGCGAGCCGAGCTCGGAAGCCGTGGCAACCATCTGGCCCAACGCCTGCTCCACATCCTGCAGCGCGTTGCCGATGCCGCCTGACGTGGTGAGCGTCGTGATGTCGAGCGCGTAGACCGACTGGCCGGATAACTTTCCAGCACTCGTGCCGAGTATGCCCTCATTGAGATTTTCGAGGCTGCCGCCGGTCGCCCAGGCACCGAACATGGTATTCGAATCAGTGAGATTGCTGCTCCTGGCAACGTAATCCGTCAGCGTCACCTTCACGTTGCCATTGCCGTCGCGCACGAAGGAGGACACGACCGAGCGGGTCGTCAGGTCGATGGCGATCATCCAGTTCTCGCCGGAGAAGGAGGCCGATCGGGCGATGCTCAGCAACTGATCCTGCAGCTGGTCGATCTCTTCCTGCACCTTGCTTTTGTCGACGCCCTTCTCCGAAGCGGCGACGAGCTTTGCCTTGATCTCGCTTACCACGTCCACGGCGCTCGACATCGCGGTATAGGCCGTGTCTACCTTGGCCGCACCAAGGCCCAGTGCATCCGAAACTGCCGAGAGCGCCTTGTTGTCCGAACGCATGGTTGTGGCGATCGACCAGTAGGCGGCGTTGTCGGCCGCCTTGTCGATCCTGTATCCCGAGGAGACGCGATGCTGCGTATCCTGAAGGCTGCCGTTCACGTTGCGAAGTGTCTGAAGTGCGCCAATGGCGGAATTGTTCGTGATGATCGACGACATCAAAAGCTCTGTTATTCAACGAGAAAGCGATCATTGGACAGGAGAATCGATGCGTCATGCACCCGGAAGATGAAGGAACTTATCGGCGGAACAGGGTTAACAATTCCTTGCTAAATTACCTCTTGATTTGATGGCCGACCACACCACCTGCCCTCATCAGGCGACGGCAATGTCAGGCTTCGTCCTCACTCGACCAGTTGACGCCTGCGGCATCCGCCGCTTCGATGAAGGCTTCCCGCGCCTCGTCGGGCAGAAGCTGGCCTTCCGAGACGGCCGCGAAGGAGGCCAGAGCATGCTCGAAGGCCAGACCGTGGGTGACTGGCCATCTCTCGGCAAGGAGCGCTGCCGCATGGCCCGTACCACGCACGGTAATCGGGTTCACCTGGCCCGGAAGCCGGATATGCAACGGTGTGGTCCAATCTGACATGATGAATAGCGGGCTGCCCTGGATCGACTGTTTCCGCGCAGCGAACGCGGCGACCAGAACAAAGTTCCGGCCCAAGCGCTCCAACTGCCTCAAACAGGATCACCATTTGGTGACAAGTCTGGAGCCTCCGGAGCGCGTAAGTTGAACGGCGATAGCCATTCCCACCAGAATCACCGCCGAATTCCGCTGCGACCGGGAACTTCAACGACAGTCCGGAGTCTTGAGACTGAAGAGGAAGATCATGGACAAGGCGCTTTATACGGTGGGCAACAACATATTGCTCGGAAGGATGGACGAGGAGGCCAGACGGCACCTCGCCCCTTACCTGGAGCCGCTTGCCCTGCCGCGGGGCTTTGCGCTTTCTGCCCTGGGTCAGCAGGTGAAACATTGCTATTTCATCGAGGACGGCATTGCCTCGATCATCGCGAGATCGGCGGGCGAACGATCGAGCGAGGTCGGCATTGTCGGGCGCGAAGGCATCGTGCCGCTGACGCCGATCCTAGACAGCACGCACGCGACCTTCGACATTTTCATGCAGGTGGAAGGGCACGGTTCGCGCATCGCCGTGGACCCATTGCGGGAAGCGCTGGAGGTCGTGCCGTCGCTCCGCAGGCTCCTGAACCGCTATGTCCAGACCTTCATCGTCCAGGCGGCCTCCACCTCGCTTGCCAATGCCAATCATTCCATCGAGGCGCGGTTGGCGCGATGGATCCTGATGTGCCACGACCGCCTCGACGGCGACCACATCGGCCTCACACACGAGTTCCTGGCCCTGATGCTCTCGGTAAGACGTGCCAGCATCACCACCGCGCTGCATGAGCTGGAAGGCCGGCAACTCATCTGGTCGGAGCGGAGCATGGTCGCTGTCCGCAACCGGACGGGCCTCGAAGAATTTGCCGGTGATTCCTATGGTCGCGCTGAGCAGGAATATCGCCGGCTGATCGGCGAACTGAAACAGCGGGATACCGTTTAGCGATTATAGGCTGGCGATAATGCGGCCTAATGATAATAGCCGATATCGTGCGCAATGCGTTGGCGGGCGCGGTTCACCCGGCTTTTGATGGTGCCAACAGGGCAATGGAAACGGTTCGCCGCTTCCTCATAGGAGCGCCCGTCCACGAAGACGAAGGAAAACGCGGCGCGGTATGGCTCCGGCAGGTGTCCGCAGGCAGCTTCCAGCTCATGGCCGCGCAGATGCCATTCCTGGTCGGCCGGCACGCTACCCTGTGATGAGACGCACTCATCCGAACCGAGCGTTTCGCGCTGTTCGATCCGGAAGCGCGTGCAGAAGGCATTGCGCATGATCGTGAACAGCCAGGACTTCATCCTCGTGCCCTGTTTGAACTGCTCGATATTGCCGAGCGCCCTGACGAGCGTTTCCTGCACAAGATCGTCCGCATCCGTGGATGTCCGGTAAAAAGTGCGGGCAAATGCCCTGAGCGCTGGAATGAGCGTGACCACTTCCGCTTGAAGAATTTCGGGGGAATGTTTCATGTCCAGCTCCCTGGCCCTCGGTATGGAGGGCCTCGATACGGATAACCCTTAATATCGAGGGTCTCCGATGCTCAGGGAAAGGGATGCAGCTCCTGTTCGTTCCATAACCTGATGTCTTGGTACGATACCGCACAATAGGCATGCTGACGGCATTCGAAGCCGGGCGAACCTCAGTCGCCGTTTTCGCGCGGTGCAAAGAGCGCCTTGGCGATCTCGGCAAGTGCGGTGAGGCTCTCGGTGAGACGGTAGCCACCGTATTTCGCGGCAATATCCGCGTCGACATGAGACAGCGCAAAAACAAAGGGTATTCCGGCATCCTGCAGCCGCTCGGCGAGCGGAAACACCGTCTCGCCCTCGAGGCGGATATCCAGAATGGCGCCGTCGATCCTGATAATATTAAGCAGCGCCAGGCCGATCTCCACTGACGACGCAGGCCCGACGATGACGACGCCGGCCTGCTCCAGCGCAAGCCGCACTTCGTCGGCAACCAGATCACCGCTCTCGACAATGAGCAGATGCTTTCCCGCCAGGAGCCTGAGATCGCCGATCTCCATCCATCCCCGCAATCGCCTCATCCCCCGGGATCATGCCCGGGATCAGGCTGAGTGTCCCTAACTGCTCACCACGGCAATGGTTTCCGGCGCAAGTCAGGATATCTGGCGGGCTTGTGGCAAGGCAGACAAAATCGGCCTGTTCCGGCCGGACGCGCCATGGCAGACTCCGCCGCGAGTGCCTTGCAGGCGCATCGAACGAGACGTCATGGGAGGCTGTCGTGCCACTGAACCGATTGGTGATCTATGCTGGCGATATCGAGGAGACGGCCACATTCTACGAGACGCATTTCGGCTTCAAGCCCATGCAATTGCCTGGCGACCGGATCGTCGAGCTGGTCTCGCAGGATGGCGGCGCCAACATCATGCTGCATCAGGCCGCAAAGAGGCAGCGCAGCGGCCAGTCAACCGTCAAGCTGGTTTTCGATGTCAGGGATATCGAGGCATTCTGCGCCGAATGCGCCGGAAATGGTTTGATATTCGGGCCGGTCCACAAGGCGGACGGCTATGTCTATGCCAACGCCAAAGACCCGTGCCAGAATCCGATCCAGGTTTCCAGCAGGGCCTTTCGGACCTGATGTTGAGGACGTGCTGAAGCGTCGGCCGCGCGTTTAGCTGCGGAGGTGGCTCGAGAGAGCCTGCACATGCCGATGAACAGCATCCGCACTCACCTCTGCCGACATGGCGGTGACGTCGAGGTTGAGCGTATTCGCATGCTCGGGGTCGAGCACCTCCAAGGTCCCGCTCCGCTCCCGCGAGGCCTCGGCATTCACCGATTTCAGCCGCTCGCGCCGTTCCGGTATCGCGACACGCCGCGCCAGCTCCTCCGCCTCGCAGAAAAGCCGCACCGGCACCAGCAGCGATCCCCGCTTCTCGGCGGCATCGGCAATTTGCCGGAAGGTGCGATGGCTGCGCTCGTCGCCCTGAATGCCGGCATGGGTGAAGATGAAATTGTCTGACGGCGCGCAGAAAGTCACGATCGTATCCAGCACCGTCTGCCGCACCCTGCCCGTCTGCTCCCATATCTCCGCCGGCAGCGGCTTTGCCGGATCGTGGTCGAGGACGCCGAGCACTGGATTGTTGACCCAGTGATTGTCGATGATTTTCGCTGAAAACAGTGGGCTCAGCCGCTTGGCGATGGTGAACTTGCCCGTGCCCGGAAAGCCGATGAGCAGGAGGAAAATGCCGGTCATGATGGTGCGACTTTGAAAATATTGCTTACGCTATGCCGGCAATCTGACCGCTTGTGCCGTCGTCTGCAAGGGCTTGCGAGAGCGCTTTAATTTCGAAGGGCTTCTGTCAGTCGAACCAATTTTCGATGTCGCGCAAATCTTCTCAAGGACGCGCAAGCTGTCGCCGCGATCTCGGCACCATCGAGGTCACGCAGACCTTTTCCTGATGTCAGCCTATTTGCAGACACCTCTTCCGCTTCTGCGCGACATGAGGTCGAAGTGGAAATGGTTCCAATGCTCCGGATTGTAACCCGGGCCAAGAACCGTGTTGAAATATTTGCAGCTGTCGCTGCGCACGGCCTTGAGCAGCCGCCCTTCGCGGAAGGAGAACAGGCCCTTCTTGCGCACGTCGATCTCGTGGCCGTCCTTCAGCACGAACTTGCCGACATCGATGGCGTTGCCTTTGGCATGTTCCGAAATCGGATTGTATCGCTGGCGGCTGTTATTCATGCGCCGGCAGGAATAGCCGCCGAGCGGCTGGATGGTCTTGATACCGGTCCAGTAACGGAAGCGGGCCGAGGGGGCGAGTTCGTTCTTCACCCATTTGGCAAAGGCGAGTGTCACCTGGCAGTTCAGGACCACCGCCGGCTTGACGCCGATATTGCCCGAGAGGCCCTTCAGCGACACCGGATAGGGCACCTGGCAGGAAGGCCCGTTGGAAATCGGCGGGCGATCCTCGAAGATCACGCCCATGCGCTTCAGCTCACGCCGGCATGACAATTCGGAAGACGGCATGACGCCGGGATCGACGGGCGCTGCCGGCTCGCTCATCATCGGATTGTTCGGCCGCAGCATGGCGACTTCTTCCGGCTCGTCCTCTTCGGGCACGCGCGTCGGGGCGAGAACCGGGCTGCCGTCATTCCATGTCTGCGCGCGGTTGCCCTGTACAGCGCGCATCGGCGCGCGGTTCATTTGCGCGGCGGCAACCGGCTGCGGCATGTTCCGCTGATTGAGCTGGGTGGGATTTTCCGTGCCGATGCCGTCGACGACAGGCTCGGTGGCATTGCCCTCGGCGATCTGCTGCTGTTGCTCCTGCGCCAGGCCGACGACCGGCTGATTGCCTGGCCCGGCACCGAGCTCCTCATCCATGTTGACACCGCCCTGGGGAACGGCGAGCGGCTGCACGCCTCCCCAGTTGCCGTTAGATGCCTGTTGCGGGCTCTGTTGCGCCATGGCTTCATCGCTATCGATCATCGGCAGGCGCCGCTGCCCCTGCTGTGTCATGCCTAAGGGCTGGGATTGCTGCGCCGGAGAGCGCATCTGCTGGCCTGAGCCAGCAAGGTTCGGCGTATCGAGATAGTCGATCTGCCCCTGCGTATTGCCGACAGGCGCTCTCGCGACGGGATAGGGTTGCTGGCTCTGGACCGGCGCCATGCGCACCGCGCCGTGCGCCGGCGTAATGGAACTGACGCGCGTGCTGCTATCGACATTCTCGGGCGGCACCAGCCCATCGCTGATCGAACAGGTCGTCAACGCCGTGGAAAGCAGGACTGGCAGGGCGATACGCCGGAGAAGGGAGATAAACGCCATACTTATCGCTTCCGCATGCGGTTTGTGATCGGAAAACCTCGATTCAAATTTAATTAAAAACGGTGAATGAAAGCTTTACGTGTGGAGGATGACCGATCAGGAGCGTTCGCACTCGTCAGAGAGGTATCTGCATGCCGGTAGGAATGATGGCGGCGTATCCCGTAGCGCAAGCCTTGCTTTGGGCAGCGCCGCCACCCAAGCCTACCCGTTCGTGAAATTGATCAGATCCGCAATCGTGAAATGCCCCCTCTCCTTACCCGGCAATGTCGGCCGCCATTTCGGCCATTGCGCCAGGAAGGAATGGCGATCTTCCGCGATGAGGCCGGCGATGACCTCGGCGATGATCGTGCCGCCGACGGGTCCGAGATGCTTGCTGTCGGCTGCTATCTCCGCCTCGCGCAGGATATAGAACCACAGCGGCGCATTGCCCTCGAAGATACCGGGATTCTGTCTCAGCACCTTGCCGCGCGCCGCTTTCACATCGGCATCCTCGCTGTCGAAAAGTTGCTTGTCCGTCAGCGCCTCCATTTCCATGTGCCGCGCGACCGCCTGCCCCGACGGCAGGCCAAGCCGCCAACCGCGAAGCAGGTTGAGAGCCGCAAGCGCCCTGCGGATCTTGATCGGCTCCTGCTGGTGATCGGGCAGGCTTGTCAGCGGATCGACCAGCAGCGTATCGATCTTGTAGGAGGGCTGCGGCAGCACGGCGCCTGGAGGCGGCGGTCCATCGGGCGTGACCCCGTCGAAGAAGAAGGACCAGTCGATCGCCCAGAAGCCGGGCAACTCGCGAAAACCGTTCAAATTCGCCAGCGGATGCTGCGCCACATCCATCAGCGAGAAGATCGGAATACGATTGAACGTCGCCTGCTTGCCGTTGAACGGCTGCTGCACGGGATTAGGCGCCTTGACGATCCTGTTCAGGGAGTAGCTCGGCCGCACCATGGAATGACCGTAGCGATAAGCGGCAACCGAGAATTCGACAGGGATGAAAGCGTAGCGGCCCTGCGGATTGTAGAAGCGGATATTGGGCTTTTCGCCCTTGCCGACGATGACGCGCTCATATGTCTCCCGGCCGATGATACGCCGCAGAAAATCATGCAGCACGATCCACTGATAGTGCCAGCGCACCGTCTGCTGACAGAGCTCGAAATCACGAGTGCCGAGCGTATCGACCACCTTGTTGTGGAACCTCAGGAAGGTGGTGTGGAGCTGCGAGACGATGACATTCTCGTCGTTGCGCTTGTCGCCGAGCAGCGCACGGCGGATCTTTGCGGTGTTTCGCGGCAGGTCGGGACGCTTCTTCCGCGCCTGGTCGAAATCCTTGTCGTCCCCGAGCAGCATGTGCAACTGGTCCTCCTCATAGAGGAAAGGCTGGTCCGACGGTCCCGAGCCATAGACCGAATCGAGATCCAGGCGCGGCGTGCGAAAGTCCTGCAAGGCATCGGGGTCGTTGAAGCGATCGAGCGATGAGGCCGGATCGAAGGTAATGTCGTGATCGAGAAACTGGCCGAAATAGGTAAAGCCGGCCGGAATGGTTGGGTTCTCGTCTTCCGGCTCTTTCTCGTTGAGCGCCACATCGACAGGCTCGTGCTTCTCGATCTTCTCTGCGAACTCCCCCTGAAACATCGTCTTTGCGAGATCGACGAGCGCGTCCTCGGTATAGGCGGCGGACGGCAGGTTGCGGAACATGCGCCCGAACCTCTGGTCGCGAACGCTCGATTGCGCGACGTTATCCATGCCCCTCACGGGCGAACCATGCTTGCTCTGGGCCATTTCGGGCCTCCCTCGGTTACAAAGCTGGAATGCGATGGCGAAAATCTAGGTTTCCGTATGCACGTTGGCAGCGATGAGATTGAGTGGCAGCGGCTGGATGCGGATGTGTGCAGGCGGCGGATAGTCATTCGCCGACCAAAAATTGCGGGAAATAGACAACGGCCGCAGCAAGGCGGCCGTGACAATGGTCTCGGATATGTATGGGATGCGGAGAAGTGTACTGGCTTTTATGTCGGTAGCAATCGCTGCCCTGATATCTCGCCTCTCAAGTACAACTTAGATTAAGCATATCGGCAGGGTGTTTGCAATGATATTCTCCTTGTACTTGAATATATGACTCCTGATAAATCATTTTGCTCAGTATGTTATTCGCGAAATCGTCAAATTTCACAGGCAAGGCCTTCCGATGACTGCAACTATCGAACGATCAGGAAAGTGTCAGCGCCGGCAGCAGTTGCAGCCTCATGCTCCCGTCGCCGGGTTGTCGGCAAATCTTGGGAAGAGATGAGATGAGCACCATCGAACCCGGCATTGACGAGATCCGCGCCCGCGAAGAAGCCCTGCACCGCCGGGATGTCCGCCATTCCAGTGATGCGCTCGAAGAGCTGCTCGCCGAGGGTTTCCACGAGTTTGGATCGTCGGGTCGGGTCTACAGCCGCGATGTCGTGATCGAGTTCCTGCTGCAGGAACAAGACAGCGCCGAGGACGGGGAGCTGCAGTCCGCCGACTACGCGCTGACACCGATTTCAGCCGATGCGGTGCTGTTGACCTACCGCACATGGCGCAGGCAGGCGGACGGATCAGAACGGCATGTGCTGCGCAGCTCCATCTGGAAACATGACGGAGGAAGATGGCAGCTGCTCTTTCATCAGGGCACGCCGACGCGGGCGTAGGCGGAAGGTTTTTTGAGAACGGCTGCAGACAGCCTCAAATCAGCGGGAAACCAATCGCCCCGTTTACAACCTGCGCGACTGCGCCAAGCGCAGCATCAATAGCTCGTTGCGCCGTGATGAGGCCGATTCCCTCAATGGTCAGAAACACAGCGCGAGCTGCATTCTTATGCATCTCCAGAAGCACACTGGCCTCTGCCTTCGACACCTGCCCGGTCACGTAGAGCTTGGTGATCTGCGCGAGCGTCTGCGCCAGCTTCTTGGCTTCGCCTTTCGCATATTCCTTCACGGTGGCCCAACCGTCTTTCAGGATACCCTTGAACGCCTCAAGAATGGATCTGCCGAGTCCGGCGACGTCGAGGCTCATGATGCTCCTCCTCCGAGCTTCTTCTTTTCCAGCTCCAGTTTCAGTATTGCGCCGAATTCGATATCGAACAGCGATTTGATTGGCCCGACGAAAACCGGGTTGAAGGCGGAGCTGCCGCGATCGGCCGCTTCCACTGTCGCGCCATATTCAACCCGACAACTAACGCTGACATCGATACCGTTGGTCTGAACCGTATGCTTCTGCGCATCCGTCAGCGGCGCCGTCACGCAGCCTTTGTGCAGCAGCGTCATGTAAGCGAAATTCTCCTTGATGAGCTTGACCTGCTCGACCGTCAGGCTGTTCGCATTGATCGACTCCGTCCTGATCTCCAGGGAGTCGAGATCGACCGCCGCCTTCTGATAGAAATGCTGATTGGCAGAGAAGTAACGATCGCTGCGCGAAGGCGACGAACTCATCTTCACCAGAAAAGTGTCGATGTCTTTCTGGAGTTGCGTGGCCGCAGCGTCCGTCTGTTCGTCATAAGACGATATCGTCGATATACACGAAGAAAGTGGAAATGTAATGAAAACGACGGCAAGACTTCTTAGAAGAAAGCCCATCATAAACACCAAAAACCGAACCAGATGAAACGCAATAAAACTTTAAATTTCACTTAAAGTAAAGTGCAATCATATACTGACGCAAAGCGAATTTGTGTCCAAAAAAACCTTGCGCATTGCGCCGATATGACCCCGATATTTTGACTGGAATTTCCTTGCGACAAAAGAAACGGGCCACAGCGAATAACACTGTGGCCCGATCGTTACGCCGCCCGGGTCCTTAAGCAGCCCGCTCGTACCGAGCACCCTGCGCTGCCTGCCCTCGCAACCGGAACTTCGACAAGAGCGACCGCAGCTGCTGGCTCTCTTCCGCCAGCGTCTGGCTCGCAGCCGTCGTCTCCTCGACCATCGCGGCATTCTGCTGGGTCATCTGGTCCATGTGGTTGACGGAAGTGTTGATCTCATGCAGCCCCGTCGCCTGTTCCCGGGCCGCGGTGGCAATCGAGTCGACATGGGCGTTGACGCGGTTGACGAGCGCCTCGATCTCGACCAATGCATCGCCGGTGGAGCGCACCAGCGCCACGCCACCCTGGACTTCCGTTGCCGAGCTCGAAATCAGCGCCTTGATCTCCTTGGCCGCATTGGCCGAGCGCTGCGCCAGTTCGCGCACTTCCTGAGCCACGACTGCAAAACCGCGACCGGCTTCACCGGCACGTGCGGCCTCGACGCCGGCGTTCAGCGCCAGGAGGTTGGTCTGGAAGGCGATCTCATCGATAACACCGATGATCTGGTTGATGCGGCTCGAACTATCCTCGATGCGGCTCATGGCCGAGACGGCGTTGCGGACGATCTCGCCGGATTTGCCCGCGCTCGTCTTGGTTTCCGCCACCATATTGCGAGCCTCGTTGGCGCGTTCGGAGGCGGTGCGAACCGTCGCGGTGATCTCGTCGAGGGCGGCTGCGGTCTCTTCGAGTGCTGCAGCCTGCTGTTCGGTGCGCTTGGAAAGATTACCGGTCGCCTGGCTGATATCCCGGGCGCTGTCATTGACGATGTGGCTCGATTCCGCGATCGCGTTGATGACGCCGTTCAACGCATCGACCGCAGCATTGAAGTCGCTGCGAAGCTTGGCATAATCCTGGCCGATATCGTCGATCGCAACGGTCAGGTCGCCGGCAGCAAGCCGTTCCAGCCCGGCGCCGAGCGCCTGCATCGCCGCAGTCTGGCGTTCGGAGGATGAGCGCAGGCTCGCCTCGTTGCCGCGACGTTCGCCCTCGATCTCCTGCTGGCGCTCGTCCTCGCGAACCCGAAGCTCGGCACGCTCGGCGACGGAATCGCGCAGCACGATCAGCGATTTCGCCATCTGGCCGATCTCGTCGCGCCGGTCGGCATCGGTGATATTGACCGAGGCATCCTCATCGGCAATTGCATTCATCGCCGTCTTCAGCCGGGCAACCGGCGAGGTAACGCTGCGCACGATTGCATAGGCGATGGAGAGCGTAGCGATGGCGCCGAGCAGGCAGAGCGCCGCAGCCCATATCGCATTCTGGCGGTAAAGAGCAGCAAGGTCGTCTGCATAGACGCCGGTGCCGACGATCCAGCCCCAGGGCGCAAAGCCCGCCACATGCGAATATTTCAGGACCGGCTGATCGGCGCCCGGCTTCGGCCAGTAATAATCGACGAAGCCCTGCCCGCTCGCCTTCACCGTATTGACGAATTCGACGAACAGGAACTTACCGTTCGGATCCTTGTTCTGCGACAGATCCGTGCCGTTGAGCTCAGGCTTGACCGGGTGCATCACCATGGTCGGATGCATGTCGTTGATCCAGAAATAGCCGGTGCCGCCGCCGTAGCGCATGGAAGCCATCACTTCCTTGGCAGCAGACTGCGCCTGCTCGCGGGTCATCGTGCCCGCCTGCTCCAGCTTGTAATATTTGTCGAAGATCGCAAGCGCCGTGGCGTCCATCTGCGCCAGACCGGCTTTGCGCTCGGCCTCGAGCTGGCGATAGGAATAGTTGAGGAAGAAGATCATCGTTGCGGCCAGCACGGCAAGCGCGAAGGCGACGAGGCTGTAGAGGCGGGTTGAAATCCTGATGTTGCGCATGGGGTTCCGGCGGCTCTCATATGTGACAATGAGCAGATACTGATGGAGGCCGCTTACCGGACGGTAAAGCTTGATTAGAATATGACGAAATAACGTAACGTGAGGCAATCAGGCGCAGCACCAACCTTAGATCAAGCACTTGAATTCGAACCAAATTTTAACGGCTGGGAATTTTGCGCAGCCGGCGGATATTTTTTGCGGGGCCGCCCGGAACAGCCGGTTTTGCGGGCCTTCGCACCGCCCGGCCTTTGCATTAGGGTGATTCCAAATGAATCACCGGCCAGATGAGGAGCCCTTGATGACCGATGCCGCCAAGCCGACAGGCGAACTGACCTTGCGTACGCTCGCCATGCCCGGAGACGCCAATCCGGCCGGCGATATCTTCGGTGGCTGGGTCATGGCGCAGATGGACCTTGCAAGCGGCATCCGCGCCGCCGAGCGCGCCAGGGGTCGTGTGGTGACGGCCGCGGTCAAGGAAATGGCCTTCGAACTGCCGGTCAAGATCGGCGATACGCTGTCGATCTATACCGAGGTGGAGCGGGTCGGCCGCACCTCCATCACGCTGCGCGTGGAAGCCTGGGCGCACCGCTCGCGCTATAACCAGCAGGAAAAGGTCACCGCCGGCACCTTCATCATGGTGGCGCTCGACGAAGACGGAACACCCAAGGTCGTCCCGCAGGAGTGACATCATGCAGGCGGCGGCGACACCGGAGGTTTACGTCTACATCCGCACCGTGATGTCGATGGTCATCGGCCTCTCGCTCGCCCGCCTGCTGACCGGCCTCGGCGGCATCGTGCAGTCGCCCGGCAAGTTCAGGGTCTACTGGGTGCATCTCGGCTGGGTCGCCTCGATGTTCCTGTTCATCATCCATTTCTGGTGGTGGGAATATCGGCTGCAGTCGCTCGCCGTCATCTCCTTCGGCGTCTACCTCTTCCTCATCAGCTTCTGCTGCCTGTTCTTCTTCCTCTGCGTGCTGATCTTCCCGACGACGATCGAGGATTACGGCGGCTACGAGGAATATTTCATCTCACGGCGCAGATGGTTTTTCGGCATGCTGGCCGTGACCTATGCGGTCGATTTTCTGGATACGCTGCTGAAGGGGAAAGCCTATCTGGCAGCACTCGGGTGGGAATATCCGCTGAGGAATGCCCTCTATATCGTCCTTTGTATTGTCGCGGCGTGGACGGCGAACCGGCGGTTTCATGCGGTGTTTGTCAGCGCGGGACTCATCTATCAGATCACCTGGATTTTCAGGCTTTACGATTTGATTTGAGGAAAAAAGCCCCTCCCCCTTGCGGGGCGGGATTTGGGGCAGGATCTTCAAAAACAATGCCGCCCCTCGACCAGCTTCGCGCAAGTACAGGCAAGCATTGTCCGGCGCATCAGGATGATCCGGATCAGGAGACTACCCATGCGCATCGATGGAAGCACGCCAAGCTATTCCGCGTTTTCGACCCAGAAGAAGGGCGCAGCCGGCGGTTCGGCTTTCGCCGCCAGCCTCGACGATATCGGCCAGCCGGTCGATCAGGATACGTCCGAGGGCGAAGAAGAAGGCGGCTCCTACGATTTCACCCACATGACGCCAGCCGAAATGCGCGATCTCACCGGCGATCTCTATGATTCCGGCGATCTCGACCTCGCACAGGTCCTTCAACTGCAACTGTCCGGCGTGCCGCTCGGCAAGGTCGGGCCGAACGGGACTCTCATCCCCTTCTCGGACGCTGAAAAATCCGCCTACGACAATACCTCGCGGGATTTCCTCGGCATTGCCAGTAACGCCGTCGACAAGATCGAAACTCAAGGCCGAGCCAGCGACCCGACTTCGGGCTATCAGAGCTGGCAGGGCATTCTTTCCGTGCTGAATAGCCTTCAGGTCAATGGCGGGGCAGAGGATGAGGCGATCTGACCGGTCGGCTTTTCAGCTTCCCGGTGTAATTTGAGAGGGATTGGCGCGCCTACCCTCTCACTTTGCGTTCCAGCTTCAGGGTGAGAGCGCTCAAGCCCGCAAAAACTGCGATCCCTTGTCGAAACTCAGCCCCGGGAAAATCTTCCCCGTCAGATCCTCCGCCGACACATCGAACTGCCGGTAGAGCATCGCCGCAGCAAGCTCGCGCACATCCGCCGTCGGCATCAGGTCGCGGTCGTCGAGCAGACTGCCGTCTGCGAGCCCCGGCCATTTGCCGAGAATCCTGCCGCCATCGATCGCACCACCAGCCAGCACTGCACAGCCGCCTGTGCCGTGATCCGTGCCGCCGGACCCATTCTCGCGCACCGTGCGGCCGAACTCCGTCATGGCAAGCACCACCGTCTTCGACCACAGATCGGGACCGAGCGTGACCTTCAGTGTCGTGATCGCCTGCGCCAGATCCTGCACCGGCCGCTTGAACTGACCGAGCTGGCCGACATGCGTGTCCCAGCCGGTGATCGAGAAGCTGGCAATGCGGTAATCGCCTTTCAGCATGTTGCCGGCAAGGGCCGCCACATCGGTGATCTTCTCGCCGCGCTGGCCTGTCGGCTCAGCCATCATGGAGGCGCTGTTGGCCCGCATCGCCTCGTCCATTGCCTTGGCGAAAGCCGGATCGCCGGCATAGAGCCGCATCAGGAATTGCATCTCATCCTTGGCCGGCCCGAGATTGGAGTCCGACGCCCAGACATCGACATTGTTCGGCCCGGTCAGGATCAATTCGGTGGAGGTGTTGACGTCGATCGCCTTCCTCGCATCCGAGCGCGGGATGACGGCCAGCGCCCGGTTCAGCCAGCCGGTCTTTTCCTCTGCCACATGCTCGCCGCCCGATTCCAGCATGTCCTGCCCGTCAAAATGGCTGCGCTGGTCGCGATAGGGCGTGGAGACGGCATGCACGAAGGCAAGCTCCTTCGCCTTCCAGAGCGGCATGAGATCGGCCGCCGCCGGATTGAGCCCGAAATGTCCGTCGAGATCGATGAGCCCCTTGTCCGGCGTCAGCGAGAGCGTCGGCCTGAAGGCCGCAAAGCCGGCATCGCCATAGGGCTGCACCAGCGCGAGCCCGTCCATCGCGCCGCGCAGCACGATCGTCACGAAGCGCTTGTCGCCGGGCATCGCCGCAAAGGTGACGGGCGTGAAAACAGGCGCTGCGGCCAGGCAGCAGGCGGAAGCGAGGAAACCGCGGCGGGAAAGCGTAAACTCTGTCATGACGGGCTCCTAAAGCAATTCCAGCAAAAGTGCTTAAGTGGTTTGCGTCCGGAATTGCGTGAAAAGAGAGAGATAGAGGATGTCCGTATTTTGAAGAAAACGGAGATCCTCTATCGCCGGTTGAATTCGGGAGAAGCGAGAACCAGCGTCAGACCACTGGTCCTGTTCGGCGCCTGCGAGACGACACGGATCGTCTCGTCGCGGGCGGCATCGGCCAGCGTCGCCTTCAGGAATTCGCGCGGATCGACATCCCTGCCGAACTGGGCGCTGGCGCGCCGCGCCCATGACAACCGCTCGGAAAGCTGGCTGGCGGTAATCCAGGCGGAGAAATTCTCCTCGAAGCCGGCCGGGCTCGGCGGCAGCCATGTCGGCTGGCCCATGCGGCGAAGAGCGCCCTGCCCGAGCGAGCGCGCCATCTGGAAAGCCTTGCGACGCTTCATGCGCGCCTCGTCGTCAGGGCTTGGCGGCGCCTGCATCATCGCCTGTCCGTCGGTTGCGGGCGCCGCATCCTTTTTCGGCGTCGCCATCATGTCGTCGCTGTCGGTATCGTCCTGCCGATAGGCCTGCATGAAGGCGGCGACATCGCCGGTGTCAGCACCGCTGTTCAGCGCCCGAAGCCCGGTGACGATATAATCAAAAGGCTGGCGCGCCTTGGCGCCCTCGTCCCGCCAGGCGGCCGGGTGGTTGAGCATGGCGCGGTAGACGGCGGACAGTTCCCCATCCGTTTTCTTCCACGCCTCGCTCATAGCCTGGATCATCTCCTGCGGCGGCTGGTCGGAGATGAAATGCACCGCGAGCTTGCGGCTGATATGCTCGGCCGTTTTCGGATTGACCGCGAGATCGTCGAGCATGGCAAGGTAATCCTTGCGCGTGCGCTTCGCCCCGCCGTAGCTCACACCAAGCACCTCATGTTCGCCAGGCTCGGAGATCTGCGGCCGGAAGGCGGTCTCCATTTCCTCCTGGTCGACTGTCAGCCCGGTCAGCACCATGGCCGCCGAGCGCACGTCGGCTTGCGTGTAACCGCTGCCGGCGCCGAGTGTGTGCAATTCCAGAAGTTCGCGGCCAAGATTTTCGTTCAGCCCCTTGTTGCGCCGCATGCCTCCCTTGGAATCCGGCCCCAGCGACTGCGCCTGATCGAGATAGATCAGCATGGAGGGATGCTCGGTGGCGCTGCGCAGCAACGTCGCGAACTTGCCGCCCATGTAAGGACGGATCGCTTCGGCCTCGTAAAGCGGTACGATCAGCCGCATCGGCAGGCTCTTGTTGGCGCTGGTGGAGAAATGATTGGTCCAGAAAGTCGCCAGCCGTTCGTTGAAACCGTCGGGCGAAAGCACCGATTGCATGAGCCGTGCATTGGCATCCATCTGGAAGAGCATTTGCGCGCGACGCTGCAGGAGCCGCCGCTGCTGCCGGCGGGCGAGATCGTCGCCATCGGCCTGACGGATCTGTCGCAACCGGTCCTGCAGATCGAGGATCGCAGTATGCCGCGCCTCGACACCGCCGACCGGAAAGCCCGGCACGATATCCGCGCCGCGCATCACCTGCCCGATCAGATCATCCTTCGTCTGCGGCGGGGTCTCGCCCGGCCGCAACCCGTAACCGAAACGGATTGCCGCCATCGTCGGAAAAGACAGGCTCATGACCGTTCACCTCCTCATCACCTGATGGTGACAAGGTCTCAGCCAATTGCGACGGCAGGGTGTAGGAAATGCGGCGATTTCCCGACATGGACGATTTGTAATCTGTTGAAATCGTTGGATTCAACCCCGGAAAATGAACGAAGCACCCACCGCAATCAGAGCAAAGCCGATCGCATGGTTCCAGGTCAGGTTCTCACCAAGCCAGAAGACCGAGAAACCCGAGAACACCAGCAGGGTAATCACTTCCTGCATGGTCTTCAGCTGCGCCGTGGAATAGACCGCCGAGCCCATGCGGTTGGCGGGCACTGCAAGGCAATATTCGAAGAAGGCGATGCCCCAGCTGGCGAGGATGGCGAGGAAGATCGCGCTGCCCTTGTGTTTCAGGTGCCCATACCAGGCAAACGTCATGAAGACATTGGAGACAACGAGCATGATCACCGGCCAGAAGGCGGCCGGGTTGAGCGAAAAGGGCATGGGCTGATCCTGTAGCAAATACTGAAATGGGTGGAAACGCACCATTTACCGGAGGTTTCCGGGCAATCAAGACCCGATCGCTCAGCAGCCGTGCTTTTCGGATGCGCGATAAAGACGCGGTCCGGACATGTCGCTGGGGGGCTCGCCTTCGACCATCACCTTGTTGCGTCCTGCCTCCTTGGCGGCATAGAGCGCCTTGTCGGCCCGGGCGATCTGCTCATAGAGGGAATGATCGGCCGAACTGGTGCCGGCGACACCGAAACTTGCGGTGATCTTGCCGTCGAAGCCGATCGCCTTGCGGTCGGCGCCGGCAAAGGCAAGCCGCACCCTGTTGGCGAAATCCGCGCCCGAAACCAGCGGCGTTGCCGGCAGGAAGGCCACGAATTCCTCGCCGCCGAAGCGCGCCGCAAAGCCGCCTTCCGGCAGCCGCAACTGCAGCATCTCGGCAAAGGCCTGGATGACAGTATCACCAGAGCCATGGCCGAAGGTGTCGTTGACCCATTTGAAATTGTCGATGTCGCAGATGATGACAGCGCCTTCGGTGCGCCCGTTGTCGGCCACCATCCTGTCGAAGCCGCGCCGGTTCAGCATACCCGTCAGCGGATCGCGCTCGGCGGCATCGCGGTGCGCGTTGATCATATCGAGTGTGGACGCCGCAAGCGCGGAAAGCGCAAACATCAGAGCGAAAACCGAGGCGCCCACCTGCATGAAGAAGGCATATTGCGAGGCAAGAAAACCATCAGGACCACCATAGGAGGGCGCGATGAAAACCAGGACGGCATTGCGGACGAGGATTTCGGCAACGACGAGGCCGGAGACGCCAAGCAGCACCCGGTCGGCTCCGTGGCGGATGCGGCGCAGGCTCTCGATGATGCCGAAGGTCAGGAGAGCGGCGCAGCCGAGATCGTCGAGCAGCAATTCGGCCGGAATGCTTTCGGCAACCAGCGACGAATAGAGGATGCCCGCATAGGTCACCAGCGTGAAACCAAGGCGCCAGCGCAGATAGGACGGCCGCCCGAAGCGGGCAAGCAGCGCGCCGCCATAGAAGAAGAAAGCCGCAAGAAACAGGGCATCGGCAATCAGCGAGGCATACTGGTCCGTCAGCGCACCCGCCGTCAGCGGCATCAAAAAGGCAACGGCGGCAAAGAGATAACCCGGCCCCCAGAGCTTCGCCTCTCGCGACCCGAACCGGCCGACAATGAGAAACGTGCAGCCGAAGGTCAGCATCATGACCGGTAACAGGAAGGCGAAATTTTCGGTAGAACCCATAAATCCTCGCGGCGGGACGCAATACATGACCGGCGCTCAGGATACGCTAGGACTATGACCTTAAAAAAGGAGAAACCGGCCGGGCCTAGAAAATCGTACCAGAATTAAGCATTCGCGCGGACACACGCCCCAATGAAACAGTCAACGCGCAAGGAAAGGCCGGCAGCTTTCGCCACCGGCCTTCGTAGCCACGGGCAGCGCTAGATTCTCATCGCGCCACGCGGCTCTTCGGCTTCCTCCATGCCGAAACGCACATCCTTCTTCTCGTGGCCGAACCAGGAGAGCACCGCGACTACGACGGCAACTAGGGCGGCTACTATGACCAACGCGCTAGCGTAGTCACCGTTCCAATGAGACGCCAAACTCGCCTGCATCGTCGCATTGCCCGAGGCCAGCAGATTGCCGAGCTGATAGGCGAAGCCGGGGAATGTGCCGCGCACTTCGTCGGGAGAAAGCTCGTTGAGATGCACGGGCACGATGCCCCAGGCGCCCTGCACGAAGAACTGCATCAGGAAGGCGCCGATCGCGAGCAGCACCGGCCCCGGCGCATAGGCCCAGAGCGGGGCAATGGGCACGGCGATCAGCGCGGCGATGACGATCGCTCGTCTGCGGCCGATGCGCTGCGACAGCGCCCCGAAGAACAGCCCGCCGAGGATGGCGCCGATATTGTAGACGATGGCGATCGCGCCGACTGTATAGCTCGAATAGTTGCGCTGGGTTTCGAGGAAGGTCGGGTAAATATCCTGCGTGCCGTGACTGAAGAAATTGAAGGCGGTCATCAACAGCACCGCCCATATGAAGAGCGGAATGTTTTCGCGCAACACCGTCAGGAACGGCCGACCACCACCCTGCTGCTGGCGTTTCAGGAAGGCCGGGCTCTCTTGAACGCTGCGGCGGATATAGAGCACCAGCAGCGCGGGCAGAACACCGACGAAGAACATGCCGCGCCAGCCGATGACGGGGAAGAGCAGGAAGAACAGCAGCGAAGCAAGCAGATAGCCGGAAGGGTACCCCGCCTGCAGGATACCCGAGACGACGCCGCGGCTTTCCTCCGGCACAGTCTCCATGACGAGCGAGGCGCCAACGCCCCATTCGCCGCCCATGGCGATGCCGTAGAGCGCGCGCAGCACCAGGAACATGGTGAGGCCGGTCGAAAAACCGGTGAGGAATTCGAACAGTGAATAGAGCATCACATTCACCATCAGCGTGATGCGCCGCCCGTATCGGTCTGCCGCAAGCCCGAAGATCAGGGCGCCGAGCGCCCGCATGGCAAGGGTGAGAAAGATCGCCACGGAGACCGTGGGAACGTCGGTGTGAAACTCTTCGGCGATATATTTGAGAACGAAGACGAGAATGAAGAAGTCGAAGGCGTCGAGCGTCCAGCCGAGATAGCTGGCGATGACGGTGTTGCGCTGCTGCGGGGTGAGCGCGCGCAGACTTGCCAATGCGGACATATGCGTTTCCTCCGTCCGAAAGCGGCGGCGAGGCGGGGCAATTCCGGATGCCGTCGGAAGGGGTGCCCAGGATGGGCATTGGCTGCCGGGAGACAGCGAGGCGGAAACGTCAGGGTTATTGACCCGGTTCCATCACGTTGGCGCGATTGGGGATCGTACAAACAGGCAACCAGAAGCCAGATTTACTTCTCCGTTGTGTCATCGTTACCGCCTGGAAGGCCGCTCGCGATCCCATTCCAAGTCCTTGAAATCCAGTTTCCGTCATCGAAAGGTCCGTCAGGCGCAGCACTCCTGCGGAGATCGTAATCAAAGACTTCCAGAACGGTGCCGCTGGTCGATCCAAATTCCGACCTCGCGTATTCCGCATCCCTGAAGCGCCTCTCGACCCGGACAAACCGTTTGTCTTTTGGCCGGAACCAGACATGCATATCAGCCTCGATGGATTTCTGGTGCCACATGCCGCTGTAATGCCAGACGGACTCACCACCCTCCATCTCTTCGGCGATGAACGCGCAGGATGTGTATTTTGGGCCGTTTTCGTCACTGAGAGCCCGCTTCAAGCGGGGATAACGCTCCCAGTCCGCCGCCTCCACCCGCTTGTGATACTCCGTATCCTGATTGAACCGGTGCTCAAATTGAAGCTTGCGCTCGCCATCCGCATCAATATCGTAGAGCTTCTCGCTGTATATCGTGGTCGACCGCGTCGCGGCATAGGCGTCATTCAACTCCGCACAGGACGGGTCCAGTTTTTCCTCCTGGCTGAAAGCCGACACGGAGGCCGTCAAGGCTATCAACAGCCCGCACGAGATCGCAAATCTCCGCAATATTCCGCCCCCAAAACAGCGCCGACATTAACCTGGGCTTCATACGACTTATTCGGGCACACAGGCAATATGCAACGTTTGGTCAAATTTATCCCAAGGCAATGATATGCCGAACCTCCGTCGCCTACGGGCGGCGAAAGCCTCCCTCGCCGCCCATCCACTTGAGCCAAGGCCCGATATGGAACAGGCTCATCAACACATACATCAGCACCATGCCGCTGAAGACCGACGCCCCCTGCATCTGCATGCCGCTCATCGAGCAGATCATCTCGGCCGCCGGCTCACTCGCCGAAAGAACTGCCATCACCGCAAAGACCGGTGCCGCCGCCAGCGACAGCCACCGCGCCATGCCGGACAGGAGCGGGCCGGCGCTGTCGCCGGCCTCCATCTTCGAGGGCGTGCTCATTGCCCTGCCCCATACCGGTCATGATGCCGCCACCAGACACCTTCCTCGTTGCGGCCGAGCGGTGCGCGGTCGAGCCACTGGTACATGCCCCACACGCCATCCAGCCCGCGAGCATAGGAGGAATAGGTGTGGTAGATGTCGCCGCCCTGCATCACGAAGGCGCTGAGGCCCGGACGGTCGCGGATGAAAGTGGTGAAGTCGGTGCCAGTTATCGAGGCGATCAGGTCGGCCGGGCTTTCGCCGCTACTCGGCTTCTGCTGCAGCACATTGGGGATCGGCGGTTCGCGGCGGTAGTTATAGTCGATGCCGCCGCTCTGCTGCTCCTCCGGCGTGAACCAGACATTGAAATCCCGGTTGAAATCGCTGCCATCGGAAGAGGCCCAGTCGAAAGTCCAGCCCATGCGGCGCTTGAACTCCAGAAGCTTCTCAAGCGGCGCGCGCGAGACGGCGCTGAAGGCGACGTCATGATTTTCGAGATGGACCACGACGCCGTTGAAGCCGTCGGCGATCGACGAGCACGAGGGGCAGCCGGCCGTATAGTCCGGGCCGAACATAAAATGATAGACGAGCAGCTGCGAGCGGCCCTTGAAGAGCTCCGAAAGCGACTTCATGCCGGTTTCCGTCTCCAGCCGATAATCCTTCTCGATTTTCACCCAGGGCAGATCCCGGCGCATGCCGGCGATCTCGTCGCTGCGGCGCGTCAGCGCCTTTTCCTGATCCAGCAGCGCAATGCGCGCCTGCAGCCATTCCGCCCGTGTTCCGGTCTTGTGCATCATCATGGGTCTTCTCCTCATTAGCGTTGAAACTTCGGTGCCGGCCGGCCCGTTGCCTGCCGATAGGGAATAAACTAGGTCTTGTTGCCCAAGAGGTGGGAGTTACAAGTGTGACGGGATTCCGATGGACTCGCTGATCGTTGCTGCCGCACAGGCGCTGGCCGCCGGCGATGCGCTGGGCGCGATGAAGCGCGTGGCCCTGCGCGACGACCCGCCGGCGCTCGCCCTGCGCGGCATTGCCATGGCTCAGCTCGGCGATCTCGCCCGCGCCAAGGCGCTGCTGAAGAGTGCGGCCCGCGCCTTCGGCCCGCGGGAGGCGGTGGCGCGCGCCCGCTGCATCGTCGCCGAAGCCGAGATCGCTCTGGTCTCGCGCGATCTCACCTGGCCGGAAAAGGCGCTGGAAGCCGCTCGCCTGACGCTCGCAAGGCGTGGCGACCGCGTCAATGCCGCCCACGCCCGCAATCTGCAGATCCGCCGCCTGCTCCTGATCGGCCATCTGGATGCGGCTGAAAAGCTGCTCGCCGATCTCGACCCCTCACCGCTGCCGCCCGCTGCCCGTGCCGGCCATGAGCTTGCCGTTGCCGGCGTCGCGATCCGCCGGCTGCGCACGGAGCCGGCGAGGCAAGCGCTGGCACGCGCGGCGGAAGCGGCGTCGAAGGCCGATATCCCGGCACTTGCCATCGAGGTGCGCGAGGCGGCAAAGGTGTTGGAAGCGCCCGCCGCCCGGCTGATCGATAGCGGCACGGAGCGCCTTTTGCAGCTTCAGGAAGTCGAGGCGCTGCTTGCCTCCGACACGCTGGTCATCGATGCCTGCCGCAACGTGATACGATCAGGCAGCGAGATCCTGCCGCTGGCAAGCCGCCCGGTGCTCTTCATGCTCGCCCGCACGCTTGCCGAAGCAGCACCATCAGATGTCATCCGTTCCCTTCTGCTGGTCCGCGCCTTCCGCGCCCGCCATGCCGATGAATCCCACCGGGCGCGTCTGCGTGTCGAGATCGGCCGGCTGCGCGCGGCGCTTGCCAACCTTGCCGAGGTGAAGGCGACAAGCGGTGGTTTCATGCTGATCCCGCTCGGCGGCCGTAATGTCGTGGTGCTTGCCCCACCGGTCGAGGAGGAACACGCCCCGTTGCTGGCGCTTCTCGCGGATGGAGAATCCTGGTCCAGCACGGCGCTTTCGATTGCGCTGGGCTTGAGCTCGCGCACCGTGCAGCGGGCGCTGGAAACGCTGGAAGAGGCCGGCAAGGTGCAGTATTTCGGCAATGGCCCGGCGCGGCGCTGGATGATGCCGCCGGTCGTCGGCTTCCCGACAACATTGTTACTCCCCGGTCCGCTGCCGAGCGAATAGCATCTCTCCTGAAACAGAGGATGGAACACCATGAAGACATCACAGGCAGAGATCATCCGCGAATACGGCCCCTTCGAAGGCGCGCGTAATGTCGGCGGCGTCACCTATGACGGCAGCCGGGTCTGGTTCGCCGCCGGTGAAAACCTCCGGGCGCTGGACCCCGAAAGCGGTGCCGAGCTCACCACCATCGACGTCGCCGCTCATGCCGGCACCGCCTTTGACGGCCGCTATCTCTTCCAGATCGCCGAAGACAAGATCCGCAAGATCGACCCCGAAACCGGCACCGTCGTCGCCACCATTCCTGCTCCCGGCAAGGGTGCGGATTCCGGCATGGCCTGGTGCGAGGGCAGCCTCTGGGTCGGCCAGTACCGCGACCGCTGCATCCACGAGATCGATCCAGAAACCGGCACGATCCTGCGCACGATCGAATCCAAGCGCCATGTCACGGGTGTCACCTGGGTCGATGGCGAGCTCTGGCATGCGACCTGGGAGGACGACAAGAGCGACGTGCGCCGGATCGATCCGAAGACGGGTGACGTGCTGGAGCGGCTGGAGATGCCCGAAGGCACAGGTGTTTCCGGGCTGGAGTCCGATGGTGACGGTGTGTTCTACGCCGGCGGCGGCGGCAGCGGCAAGGTGCGGGCGATCCGGCGGCCGCGATGATGGGACGATGTGAGACAAGCGCCTGATTGCGCCTGTCTCATTTGACCGCCGTGGTCCATCCGGACGCACAAGGGACGCTCTAACTCCTCGGATCTGCGCATCAGGCTTTCCGAAAATCGATTCCGATTTTCCTGGCCGGTGCTGGAGCGAGTTACTTGCCCTGTTTGCGAAGCGCGTCGATCAGGACCAGCGCGGCCGGGCCAGACGATGCCGGGTTCTGGCCGGTGATCAATTGCCCGTCGGTAACGGTGTGAACGCCCCAGTCCTTGACCTTGGAAAAGATCGCGCCAAGGCTGAGGAGTTCGTCCTCGACGAGGAAGGGAACGACCTTCGTCAGGCCGACGCCTTCCTCCTCCCCATTGGTGAAGCCGGTAAGCTGCCGGCCGGCCACGAAGGGCGTACCATCAGGGTTTTTCACATGATGAAGCACGCCCGGCGCATGGCAGACGAGAGCGATGGTCTTGCCGGCCGCAATGAAGGACTCGATCAGCTTGATGGAGTTGGCATCCTCGGCCAGATCCCACATCGGACCATGACCACCGGGATAGAAGACCGTGTCGTAGTCGGCCTGGTTGACGCTGTCGAGCCGCACCGTGTTGGCGAGCCGCGCCTTGCCGGCCTCGTCGGCATTGAAGCGCCGCGTGAGATCGGTCTGGAATTCAGTCTCGTCACTCTTGGGATCGAGCGGCGGCTGGCCGCCCTTGGGGGAAGTCAGCGTCATCTCGGCGCCCGCATCCTTGAATGCGTAGTAAGGGGCCGCGAGTTCCTCGAGCCAGAAGCCCGTCTTTTTGCCGGTATTGCCGAGCTGGTCATGTGAAGTCAGTACGAGCAGAACTTTCATGCTACCTATCCTTCTTGGCCTGGGGTTGAACTGATCAGAGACCGAAACCGAAAACCTGCCATCGTGCAGACGATGGCATCTGCGATTGACGACTGCATGAAGATTTGGGTCAGGGCGGAAGTAGCGGACAACTGTGACGAGGGAATACCGCTTACGGGCGAAGATATCAGGGACAAGCCCGGCGATGCGCCGAGTAAATGGCAAGGCCGTCCCGCGAACTGAACAGCGCACTCCGTATTCCCCACGACCGCAACGGAAACTTAACCATACGAGAACCCCTCCGGAACCGCCTCCCGCGGCGGGAAGTTTCCCTCCTGTAATCGAGCAGGTGGGAATGACATGGTTCAGTGGTTTCAGGAGCGGTATATCGCACGCGAAGAGCATCAGCGGATTGTCGATTATTATCGCAAGCTGGTGGCGCAGCTCCATGGCAATGTCAGGGATTTGCGGGCGCGGGCCGAGGCGCCGGTGACGGACGCTCCGCAGCCCGCCGAAGAGCCGGACGACGTGACCGAAGAGCCTGCCAAAGTGCCGCAGGAAAGAGCCCTTGGGCCAAATGTCGTCAGCCTCGGCTTTTACCGCGACCGCCGCAACTCCGGTGCGTGATATCGGCGATCGGCTGCGGCGCGCCGGTTTTCAGCGGTGCCGGAATAGCCATCTTCACCAGGGGATTGAAGAGGAATAATGGCCGGATCCGGCAGGCAGGATCCCATTGCCGGCGTCATGGAACCTTCCGGAATCGCGGCCGTTGTCATCAGCAGGGCGCCAAAGCGGCTGCGAATGCAGCGGTGGCACAGAGCGCATCCAGGATGATGATAACGCCAGGGAGTGATCACATGGCAAATCCCTACAGTGAGACCGCGCCAACTTTTGCAACGGGCACGGCAAACAGCAACCTCACCGCCTTCTTCGACAGCCGCGACGCCGCCGATAGTACCGTCGAGCGCCTGAAGGATGCGGGCATCCCGATGGATTCGATCCGCCTCATGCCCGGCTACGAGGCCGATGGCGACCGCGCCGATGTCGCAAGCGACGACCGCTCCGGTTTCTGGGCAAAGCTGGAGGGCTGGCTCTTCCCCGATGATGACCGCGCCGTCTATGCCGAAGGCCTGCGCCGCGGCGGCTTCCTCGTTTCTGTGCAGGTCGACGATGCGAGCTATGAAACCGCGCACGATATTCTTGACGATGAAGGCTCGATCGACATGGACGAGCGCGCCGACCACTGGCGGCGCGAAGGCTGGGAGGCGCAGCGCTCGACCGAGGCCTATGCCGTCTCGAGCTATAACCGCAAGGGAGCAGCGGAAGGCGACATGACCGTTTCAGAAGACGCCTTCGCGCCAGATACGACTGCCACGGAGCGCGCCATGGCATCGGCGACCGTGTCGGATGAGGCCGGTCCCGGCGCCGGGGAAAACCCGCGCGTCGGCAGGCGTGACGTCAACAACGGGTCGCTGCGCGTGCGCGCCTATACCGTCGAGCAGCCCGCCGTCTCCGATGACACCCAGTTGAGCGAGGAGACCGGCGTGCCGAAGATGGCATCCGGCAGCAGCGAGACGCTCGGTGATAGCGCGAGGAAGATGGAAGCGGAGCGCGGTGACGAACGGATGGGCGGCCAGTCGCAGTCGCAGAGCGGTGGTGGCCAGAGCCAGTCGCAGGGCTTTCGGCGGGAATAGAGCCAACTGCGGATGATGGCAGTGCTCGCACCCCTCTGCCCAGGAAGGCGGAGGGGGTTGGCTCAGCACAACGCTTCATCGCTGCAATTACGTCAGCTCACCCAGGCACCCTGCCCCGGCAAGCCCAGGCAACCGAGGCAAACGAGCGCGGCCCATCGGGCTCACCAGCCTCATAGGCATCCTTCACGGCAGTATCGACCGCCTTGCGCATCTCCGCATCCAGCCCCGCCACATACTTGCCGAGCGGGCCTTCTCCTGACGCGATCGGGTCCCAGTAATCGGCAAACGAGCCGTAATCCATCCGGATCGTCAGCGAAGTCTCCTCGACATCGACAAGTCCGTTGCCGACAAAGCTCGCCTTCATTTCCCCCGGCTGCGTCATCGGCTGGAAAGAATAGCGATGGCGCATCGCCCGCGCATTGGCGTCGATCATGGTGACCGTATCCCACATCATGCGCATGCCGGACATGCCGCCATAATGATCCCAGACGGCGGCGGCAACGACACCGCCCGGACGCACGACACGCCGCATCTCGGCGACCGCCTTGCCGGCCTCCGGCACGAAATGCAGCACGAGCAGCGACAGTGCCCGGTCGAAGCTGTTATCCTCGAAGGGAAGCGCGCAGGCATCCGCCTGACGGATCGCTACCCGCGGGTCCGTGTTGCACCGGTTTGCAGCTTCCACGAAGATGGGCGAAAAATCGATCGCCGAGATCGCCTTGAGACCGGGATTTTCCGCCAGTGTGAAGGCGAGGCTTCCCGTGCCGCAGCCGACGTCGAGAATGCTTTCCCCATCAGCAAGCCCGGCGAAATCGATCAGCCCGGGCGCGAGCCTCTTGCTCCAGCGCCCCATCAGCCGCTCGTAACCATCTGCACTTTCGACATTGAAACTCGACGGCATCGCAGTCCCCCCAAAAGAGGCAAGTAAACGGGACAATGTCTGCACCGACATTAGGGCTGCGCGAGCCACGCCGCAAGCAAATCGGCTGTCTTCGTTTCACACAAATTCGGCCGCAAGACCGCGTCCCGGTTTGCTGCAGTTGCCCTATGGTTTTCGGGGCGCGCTAAGCTATTTCACTTTGACGAGCAGGCGTCCGAATGCGGCATCGAAATCCTCCAGGCTGAAATTCTGCGGGTCGTCATGCCCGTCGCTCAGGCCTTGATCGATTGCCGCATGAAATGCCGGAACGAGGCCAGTCTGGGCACGCATGCTCGCCACGAGATAAAGAAGCGCGAGGCGATCATACTGGGCTTGCGAGAAACCCGGCATCGGCGCATTGCCGTCGGGCTGGCTCGGGTGTTTCCGGCGCGGCTGGACGTTCTCGATGTGAAGGAACATGCCACGCGCCAGGGTTCCTATCTGCAGTTCCAGCTTGGTTGCGCGCCAGGGCACGCCAAAATCATGGCCGACATAAATCTCGCCCCGGCGGTTGAGAAATATGTGCGCCTTGGCGTTCGACGCGCTCTTGAACCCGTCAAGCCGATTGACCTGGTTGCTTGTATCAATGTCGGCGGGAAACTGCGCCACGTTCCCGAAATTCGGCGAACTCGTGTCGTGAATGACGAAATAGCGCGCGAACGGCGCATGCGGATTGTTCGAGTTGCCACGGGATACCGGGGCGTCGAGACTGCCTCCGAGCCCGGCTTCGGTGAGCCCCTGGGCGGAGATTTCATGCTGCACCTTGGCCTTGGAGATATCGACCGGTTTGCCGATGAAGCCGGCAAGATTGGACGGCAGCTGCGCCGGCGCGGCATCTACATTTCCCAGTATTTTCACCTTGCGCAGCAGACAGGACGCCTGTTCGGTGGAATTTCCGGCGAAGGCCATGGTTTCCGTGTCGAATTTGCATTTTCCGAAAATCGCTGCACTCGTCTGGCCGGTCGTACCGGCGAGTATGAGAATGCCCAGGGTCAAAAGGTAACGCATCGCAAACTCCTCTCCTGTTTGCTTGGAAACATCACGGGCACATTGCGCCGCCCGTCAGGTTGAGCTTCTGCTTGGCAAAGGCACATAATTTCGAGATGGCGTTCTCCGGCTTCAGATCGGTGTCCCGGCTGCCTGGGTAGACGATGAAAATCACATCGTGGCCGAGCCCGAAATTCTTGTAGGGATAAACGTGTCCCGGCCCGACGCAGGCAGTTCCATCGCTGTTCCACTTCTTGCAACGGCTTTCGCCGATTGCCTCGAAGACCCTGCTCGATCCCTCACCGAGCCGCATGAAAGGACCACCGTCCGCGATCAGAACCGGCGTCCACCGGTCCTTGTAGACGACGACCCCCATATCGCCGAGCCGCAGTCCGGTCTTGCCCGCGAACATGCGACCCATTTCACCGCTCTTGCTGCCGGTTATCTTGGAAAGGCCGGCCGTCGGCATCACGATGAAGGGAATGCGGTCCGGATCGATTTGCGCGGACTGCGCGGAAGGATTAGGTGAACCTGGCCATTTATAGGACGTCTCCTTCAGGTCCGTAGCGCCGGGCAGACCGTTCCATGCCGCCCAGGATCCATCGACATCGAGCGCCATCTTGCTGCGCCAGTAGATCGCGCCGTCCTTGAGACGTAGCAACGCCTTCACATTGCTGGGGTCGCGACTGCACAGGTAGTACTGTTTCGATTCCGCGACGTTTGGAAGCCTCAGGTTAAAACCGAGAAACTTATCCTTCCTGCTCTGTCCGGCCGCGCCGTCGCAACCGACAAACTCTCCCCGGTAGGACTCGTCGAGCGGCGTCGCAGCGGAGAATTCGACGGCTTTGAGGACGTCGGCGGAGCTCGCCGGCGGTTCCGCGGCGTGAGCGTGAATAGCGAGCATCGCGACGCCAAGCGTCACTAAAACGCGGGATAGTTGAAGCATGTAAAGAGACATGGTCTGCGGCTCCTCCTGCTCGGCTCCGGTGCAACGTGAGCAACCCAAGTGACTATTTCATTTAATCTTAGATTGTGCAATATTAACGACAATAAAAACACCAATGTCTCCGCAGGTTGAAAGTAATTCCCATAAATATTTTGTACGGACGGTAAAATGCAGCAGCTGCTTCTTATGACCTTGAGAAACGTTGGGCTTGCCATTGTGGTCGCCGGTTGCGCCACGCGCGTCACGCAGGCGGCAGAAACCGACCCGGCATCGCTGGTGGCTGAAATGGAACATCGCTTCGAGATGCGCATCAGCGGCGGCCAGTATATGAGGTCATCCTGCTCGCCAACGGCGGCTGACGACTGGCCGGGCGTCGAACTCCTGCGCTGCACCTACAGAGAACTGAACACCGAGGCGACGGTGACGCTCGCCTTGCCGAGCGCCGCACAGCTGGCACGCTGGACAGTTTCCGCCTGCCGCGACGCCGGAGCGACCGACATGAAGGCTTGCGCGCGCCACATCGAGAAGCGCATCTGGTCGGCTTCGAATGCCCAGTTTCCGGTGCGCGGCTATGTGATCGAGCCGCAGTCCGTGATCGGTGGCCCGCCAGACAAGGCCTACTGTTTTCTGTTCCGCGATGGCGTGACGGTAAGGACGGCCGCGGTGACCTCACGCCCGCCGCAAGGCGGCAAATGCGCTCCGCAAACTGCGGAAAATGATCCGATCACGCGCGCTTTCACCTATGCGCGGATCGCGTCTACCACCAGGGCCGAGCTGGCGCTTGCCCCGGGCGCCCCGAGCGAGTCCGCTCTGGCGGGCACGGCTTTTCCCGATGCGGTGCGCAAGGAATTTGTCGCCGCTTGGACCTCCGACCGCAACCGCCTGATCTCAGGTGCTGCCATCGCCGACAAGGCGAATGGGAAATTCCACTGACCGTGTGTTCCCGTCTATCTAGAGCAATTCCAGCAAAAATGGGAACCGATTTTGCGTCCGGAATTGCAGAGAAAACAATAAGCTAGAGCACTGAAGGCGAATCCGTTTTCGCCGGAAAGGCTCTAGTTCATCGAGACGATGGCGGCATTGAGCGCCGTCGCATAAGCCACCCAAACGGCATAGGGCATGAACAGAACCGACGATATCCGGTTACGTTTCCACGACAGGCCGATGAAGGCAAGGATCAGCAGGAGCAGCGGGATGATGATCATCAACCCCAGGCTCGGGGATCTGAGGCCGAAGAAGGCAGGCGACCAGGCGAAATTCAACACCAGCTGGGCGATCCAGGTGGTCATGACGGGTGAGCGCCTGCTGCGCGCATAGGTTCGCGCGCCTGCAATGCCGACGAGGATGTAAAGGACCGTCCAGGCCGGACCGAACAGCCAGTTCGGCGGCGTGAACCAGGGCTTGGCGAGTGACTGGTACCATTCATCCGGCAGATTGATGAGACCGATGAGAAGCCCGCCGCCGAGCGTGAGCAGAATGAAAACGAGATAATGATCAAACCGGTGCAACGGCCCCCCCGCCAGAATCCTAACTTTGAGTGACGATTGAAGTGGCGTCCGCCGGCGCGTCGTCAAGAGCGCCAGGAGTCCGCCCGATCAGGCATCCCGCCAGTAGCGCTTCGGCGCACGGCCGAAGACACGCTTGAAGGCATTGCCGAAGGCGCTTTCGGAGGAATAGCCGAGGGTCGCGGCAAGCCCTGAGACCGTTGCCTCCTTGCGGCGGAGTGCCTCGCGGGCGCGATGCATGCGCCAGCGGGTGACGTAATCGAGGGGCGCAACACCGACCAGATCGCGAAAGCGCTCTGCAAAGGCAGAACGCGACATGCCGATACGGCTTGCGAGCTCGCCCACCGTCCAGCGGTATCCCGGGTCGTTATGAACAAGGCTGATCGCCTTGCCGATTGCGGGATTGCCGAGCGCGCCGATCCAGCCCGCATTGTCTGCGCCGGCACGGGCGACATGGGCGCGCAGCGCCTGCACCAGCAGGATATCGCCCATCCGCCGTGTCATCAGCGTCGAGCCCATTTCGCCGGTCCCGAGCTCGTCATCGAGAGTGGCGAGGGTGGCGCTGAGGAGCGCGGCGGCGCGGTCGCTTGCGGGGATATGGATGAAGGGCGGCAGCGCATCGAGCAGAAGCTGCGCATTGCCGCCGGATATGATGAAACTGCCGCCGATCAGCGCCGTCTCGTCGCCGCCATGCCGGGCAATATTGGAATGCTCCCAGTCAAAAAAGGCGATGCCATCCTCCGGCTCGCTCTGGAGATCATTGGCGATCACATAATCAGGCGCATTGGCAAGCAGGAACGTATCGCCGGCATCAAGCCTGAAGGGCGGCTCGCCCGGCAAAATTATCCAGCACCCGCCCCTCAGCACCGCGACGAATTTCAGCGCCGGCTTCGGCGGGAAGCGAAAGGCCCATTGGCCGCCGACCTCGAAACGAGTGCAGCGGGCGCTCTGGATATCGACAAGCGAAAAGACATCCGACAGGGGATCGATCATGATTTCCGGACGATCTCGACGAAATGACAGAGCCTGCAGCATAGATTCTCCAAGCTGCGGCTGCAATCCTTGGGGATAACAAAGGAGAACGAGATGTCACCGATCAAGGACAAGATTATCGCCATTACCGGCGCCAGCAGCGGGATCGGCGAAGCGACCGCGCTTATACTGGCCGAGCACGGCGCCAGGATCGTGCTCGGCGCAAGACGCACCGACCGGCTGGAAGACCTCGCACGGCGTATCAGGGAGCGAGGCGGCGAAGCCATCCATCTCGCCGTCGATGTGAAGAAGCGCGCCGATCTGGAAGCGTTGGTCGCGTTGGCCTGCGATACCTATGGCAGGCTCGACGTGCTGATCAACAATGCCGGCATCGGGCCGATCTCGCCGATGGATGAATTGAGGGTCGAGGATTGGGAGGAGATGATCGACGTCAATATCAAGGGGCCGCTCTATGGCATCGCCGCCGCCCTGCCCGTTTTCCGCCGCCAGGGTTTCGGCCATTTCGTCAATACGCTCTCGACGGCCGGTATCACCATCAAGCCGACCATGGCCGTCTACGCCGGCACGAAGAACGCCATGCGCACCATTGCCGAGGGCCTGCGGCAGGAGGCCGGCCCGAACCTGCGTGTCACCAATATCTCGCCGGGCTTCATCAAGACGAATTTCGCCGACTCCATGACCAGCCCGACGATGAAAGCCGGCATAACCAGGAGCATGGAGGAGATGGCGATCACGCCTGACGCGATCGCCCGCGCCATCGCCTTTGCCATCGAGCAGCCCGCCGATGTCGATGTCGGCGATATCGTCATCCGGCCGACGGCGCAGGCGTGAGGATGGCGCCACTCGCAAGCGCCGCCCATATGACGACGACGGCCACCCCCACCCTCTGTCATGCTCGGGCTCCTCCCGAGCATCTGCGACGTTTCCACGAATGGCACGTTGGTTAGATCCTCGGGACAGGCCCGAGGATGACGGAAGGCGCGGCAGTCGCTCCCACATAACGCGAGAACTCACTCACGCCTTGTCGAGAACACTCCAGTCAAAACTCTTCGCCCAGTCGGCATAGCTGTGCCAGCCAACATCAGGGAAATCCCGGCGCAGGGTGGCGATATTGGCGGAATAGCCCGTGCGGTCGAACCATTCGAACATCAGCGCCGCATCTTCGCTCTGCTGGCGCATGGCCGCAATCGGCAGCTCCTGGAAGCGGATCGGCTGGCCGAGCGCCTCGGTGAGAATCTTAGCCTGCTCCTCGCCGGAGAGCTCGTCGCCTGCGATATCGAAACGCTTGCCGAAGACCTGCTCGCGCCGTTCTGCAAGGGCGGCGACGAAATGGCCGATATCGTCGACGGCGATCTGCTGCAGCTTGCGAGCCGCCGGCAGCGCCGCAGCGTAGACGCCCTGTTTCAGGCCGCCGATCGACCAGGGGGCGACGGTATTTTCCATGAAGGCGACGGGTGCGCTGATCGTATAGGGAATGCCGAGCCCGGCGACATGCTGCTCGACCAGATATTTGCTGTCGAAATGCGGAATACCGGTCTTCCTGTCGGCATCGCCGACCGAGCCGTAGATGAGATGGCCGATACCGGCCTCCTTGGCTGCATCGGCAGCGGCAATACCCTGGCGCGTCTCCGCTTCGATGCCGGCCTCATAGCTGTTGCCCATCAGGTACATCGTCTCGGCGCCCTTTGCTACCTGCACGACGGAATCCCTGTCATCGAGATCGCCGGCGACCACTTCGACGCCTGTGGCGGCAAGCCGTCGGGCGGCATCGCTGTCCGGTCTGCGCGTCAGCCCCTTGACGCGATGGCCGCGTGAGGCGAGCGCGCGGGCGACGGCGCCGCCCTGCTGGCCGGTGGCGCCCGATACGAGAATGGTTCTGGTGTTGCTCATGTCTCTGCTCCTTCTATTGCTCATGGCAGTTGCTGATGGAGCAGATTTAGGATTGCCGCATTGGTTCATAATGGCCTAAAAATGCCAAACATCGTCCCATTGAGAGCAACAATGATCGATCTCAACGACATCGTGATCTTCTCCCGCGTCATCGAAACCGGCAGCTTCACTGCGGCGGCCCGTCTGCTCGGCATGCCCAAGACGACGGTCAGCCGCAGGGTTGCAGCCCTCGAGCGTGACCTTGGCGTGCGCTTGCTGCAGCGCACGACCCGCAGCCTTGGCATGACGGAGGCCGGGCGGCTCTATTATGAGGAGGCAAGCGAGGCACTCAGGAAGATCGAAGGCGCCAACAACAGGCTTGCCGAAGCGCAGGCCGAACCCTCCGGCACGATCCGCATATCGGCGCCGGTCGGCTTCAGCGGCCACTTCCTGCAGGAAGCGACCTTCGAATTCATGGCCACCTATCCGAAGGCCAAGGTCGAGCTGCGGCTGACCGACGAGCGGCTGAACCTGGTGGATAATGGCATCGACCTTGCCTTCCGCACGGGATCCCTTGAGGATTCTACCCTCATTGCCCGCAAGCTCGGCCCCACCTATCGCCTGCTTTGCGCCAGTCCCGCCTATCTCGCCCGCGCCGGCAAACCGGCCACCCCTGACGATCTCGCAGGCCATGATTGCGTCATCGCCGGGCCATCGGCCGCCCACGCGCAATGGGTGCTGGAAGGCTTGGCCGGGCAGGAAACGGTGTCCGTATCCGGCCGCTTTGCCGCCAATGAAATGCAGGCGGTCATGGAGGCCGCGATCGCCGGCCACGGCATCGCGCAGCTGCCTTACGGCGTCGCCTTCGCCTGTATCGCAGACGGGCGACTGCAGCGCGTGCTCGAGGACTATACGACGGCCTCCGGCGGCCTGTATGTCGTCTATCCGAGCAGCAAGCACCTTTCGCCGCTGGTACGCGCCTTCATCGCGCTCGCGGAAAAGCGCCTGCATGCGGCCGATACACGAAACATCCTGCCGGATAGTCCATAGGTCAGCCGCGCTTCAGCCTGAATGGTTGCCAAAGCCGCCCGATAGGCAGAAGCTCGTTTTCTGTGATCGGGGGAAAGCGGCATATGGCGATATCAGCGATATCAGGGCAGCCGGCAAAATCCGGCAGCGCCGGCATCTGCCGTGGCTGCTGGGACCAGATGCATATGCCGATCCCGATTGGCGGTCCGCTCTCGCTGCCCCTGCGCGCCTTCGGCATCACCAGAAGCAAGATGAACCCCGATATCTGCACGATCTGCGAGCGCTCCTTCAAATATGTGAAGAAACAGCGCCACATCACCTCCGGTGCCACCATCCTGTTTGCCGATATCAGGGGCTATACCGGCCTTTCGGAACGCATCGGTGCCGTCGAGCTCAGCCATATCGTCAGCCTCTTCCAGGACCGTGCGGCGCAGGCGATCTGGGCCAATGACGGCATCGTCAACAAGCAGATGGGCGACGGGCTGATGGCGATCTTCAACTTCCCGATCACCCGCAAAGACCATGCCGCAGCCGCGATCATGGCGGGCAAGGACATCCAGCGTTTCTGCGGCGAGGCGCTGGCCACCCTCAATATCGGCCAACCGCTCGGCGTTGGCGTCGGCATCCATACGGGCGACGTGCAGATCGGCGAATTCTCCAGCTTCCGCAGCGATTTCACCGCGATCGGCGGCGTGGTGAACCAGGCGGCCCGGCTGGAATCGCAGGCGGCACCCGGCGAGATTCTTGTCTCGCTGGAAACCACGCTCCAGGCCCCCGAACTGATGGGCGGCACGGAAGCACGGTCGCTGTCGTTGAAGGGTATCGAGCAGCCAGTGGAGGCGCGGGTTTTGCGGGTAGAGTGAGCCGAAATCCCATATTTCCCAGGCTTTTCAGCGCTATGGCTCCGGCTCCTTTCACCGCCCCGTCATTCCATCAAAACAAAACCACTTGCATTTAAATCCGAACGTTCGTATTTTTATCCACGAAACCGGGAACCGTATTCGTGACGCGAACGCGCAAGATCACCACTGACGACATTCTCGACGCTGCCGAGCGCGTCGTCGTACGATCAGGTGCGACCGGGTTGTCGATCGATGCGGTGGCCAAGGAAGCCGGCGTCAGCAAGTCGCGCGTCGTCTATGACCACAAGACCAAGAGCGCACTGCTGGAAGCGCTGGTCGATCGCCGCGTCGGCGCCGATATCGCCCATATGGAAGAATGCGTGAAGGTAAGCAGCGACACCCCTCACCCGGAGCTTTACGGTCGCATCGCGGCTGCTGACAAGACGCTTGACGATACCGACCGCGCCGTGGCGATGGCGATCAGCGCCTCCATGTCGAGCGAGGAAAATCTGCAGCAGATCATCCGCAAATGGGTGGTGACCGATCTGGCGGCGATGGCCGCCGGGCCAAAGCCGCGGGCAGCACTGATGGCCTATCTGGCGCTGACCGGCTTCTATTGTACCGAACTCTTCGATTTCCACCGCTGGAGCGGTGAGGAGCGGCAGGAACTGCTCGAGGATATCCGCAAGGTCTACACGACCTTCCCCGAGCAGCCTGAAACGAAGACTTGAAAACCTCGAAACCACAATACCTTAAGCAATTCCAGGAAAAGTCTGAAACGGCCTTCCGTCCGGAATTGCGTGAAAATGAAGAAACCAAAGCAATAACCTAGCAAGCCGCCGGGGGCGGCCAAAAAGGGATGTTACCGATGTTGCGCAATACCAGACTGCCTCGCCCTTTGGCGTTGATGGCAGCCACGACCCTTCTCGCACTGGTCGCCGGGCAGACGTTCGCCCAGGAAGGTGGCATGCAGATGCCGCCGGCGGCCGTCGGCGTGGTCGAGATGAAGAGCCATGCCGTGCCTGTGGTCAACGAATTGCCGGGCCGCATTGCCGCCACCCGCGTTTCGGAAGTGCGCGCCCGCGTCTCCGGCATCCTGCAGGAGCGCGTCTTCGAACAGGGCACCTTCGTCAAGAAGGACGACGTGCTCTACCGCATCGATCCCCGCATTTTCCGCGTCCGCGTCGCCTCTGCTGAAGCCACGCTGCAGCGCGCCAAGGCGACACTGCAGAATGCCCGCCTGCAGCTGGAGCGCCAGCAGAACCTGAAAGAGCGCAATATCGCGACCGGCATCGATTACGATTCGGCAGCCGTCGCCGTCGCCCAGGCCGATGCCGATGTGGCAAGTGCCGAGGCCGGCCTCGATGAAGCGAAGATCAATCTCGATTACACCGAGGTCCGTGCGCCGATTTCGGGCATCATCGGCGGCGCGCTGGTGACCGAGGGCGCGCTCGTGACCGCCGACGGCACCTCCAATCTGGCGCTCATTCAGCAGGTCGACCCTGTTTATGCCGACTTCACCCAGTCGGCTCAGGATCTCTTGAACCTCAAGCGGGCGGTGGCCGACGGCAAGCTTGCGAGCACCGCACCCGGCGAAGCCCGCGTCGAACTCGTCTTCGACGATGGCAGCCTCTATGCCGAGCCCGGCCGGCTGCTCTTTGCCAGCGCCAATGTCGACCCCAATACCGGACAGGTGACACTGCGCGCCGAATTCCCCAACAAGAACGACGATCTCCTGCCCGGCATGTATGTGCGCGTGCGCATCGAACAGGCCGTGCGCCAGGATGCGCTGACCGTGCCGCAGCGCGCGGTGACCCGAAACGAGGCCGGCCAGGCGCAGGTCTACGTGCTCGCCGAAGGCAACAAGGCGGAGCTTCGCCCTGTTACCCTCGGCCAGGTTCTCGGCTCCGAATGGGTCGTTGAATCCGGCCTGAAGAGCGGCGAAACCGTCATCGCCGATGGCGTCCAGAAAGTGCAGCCCGGCGCGACAGTGGCGCCCGAACCCTGGAAGCCGGACGCGGCAGCGGACGCTTCGGCGCCCGCCCCGGCAAAGGCGGAGTAAGAACTCATGGCACAATTCTTCATTCGCAGGCCGATTCTGGCCTGGGTCTTCGCACTGTTCATTTCGATTGCCGGCATCATCGCGATCCCCTTCCTGCCGGTCTCGCAATATCCGAAGGTCGCCCCGCCGCAGCTCTCCATCTCCACCTCCTATCCGGGCGCTTCTCCGCAGGAAATCTATCAGGGTGTGACGCGCCAGATCGAGGATGAGCTGAACGGCGTCGAAGGCCTGATGTATTTCGAATCGACCTCGGACAATTCCGGCTCGGTCAGCATCAACGCCACTTTCCGCGCCGGCACCGATATCGACCAGGCCTCCGTCGACGTGCAGAACGCCATCCGCCGCGTCGAAGCCCGCCTGCCCGCCACCGTGCGCTCGCAGGGCATCAACGTGGAAGAGGCAAGCTCCGGCTTCCTGATGTTCATCGCGCTCACCTCCACCGACGGCACGCGCGATGAAGTGGCGCTCGGCGATTACATCACCCGCAACATCATCGGCGAGCTGCGCCGCATCGATGGCGTCGGTCGCGCCCAGCTCTTTGCCGCCCAGCGGGCGCTGCGCGTCTGGATCGACCCGGACAAGATGGTCGGCCTGAACCTGACGACCGATGACATCAACGCCGCGATCACCGCCCAGAATGCCCAGGTCGCCGCCGGCCAGATCGGCGCCGCGCCGAACCCCGTCAGCCAGGATCTGACGGCAACGGTGCTGATGCAGGGCCAGCTGCAAACGCCGCAGCAATTCGGCGAGATCATCCTTCGCGCCAATCCCGATGGCTCCACCGTGCGCCTGAAGGATGTCGCCCGCGTCGAGCAGGGTGCGGAATCCTATAACTTTACCAGCCGCCTGAACGGCCAGCCAAGCGCGGCGATCGCCATCCAGCTCTCGTCGACAGGCAATGCCGTCGCCGTCTCCAATGCGGTCAACGCGAAGATGAAGGAGCTTTCCCGCTTCTTCCCCAAGGGCATCGAATATTCCGTTCCCTACGATACCAGCCCCTTCGTCTCCGCATCCATCGAGAAGGTCATCCACACGCTGGTCGAGGCCGTCGCCCTCGTCTTCGTGGTCATGTTCATCTTCCTGCAGAATTTCCGCTACACGGTCATCCCGACCCTCGTCGTGCCGGTGGCGCTGCTCGGAACCTGCGCGGTCATGTATGCGACGGGCTTTTCCATCAACGTGCTGACCATGTTCGCCATGGTGCTGGCGATCGGCATCCTTGTCGATGACGCGATCGTCGTCGTCGAAAATGTCGAGCGCATCATGGCCGAGGAAGGGCTGTCGCCAAAGGCCGCCGCCCAGAAGGCGATGAGCCAGATCACCGGCGCCATCTTGGGTATCACGCTGGTTCTCTCCTGCGTCTTCATCCCCATGGCCTTCTTCCCCGGCTCGACCGGTATCATCTACCGCCAGTTCTCGCTGACCATGGTCGTCTCGATCCTGTTCTCGGCCTTCCTGGCGCTGTCGCTGACACCGGCGCTCTGCGCCACATTCCTGAAGCCCATCAAGCAGGGCCACCACCACAAGCGCGGCATCGGCGGCTGGTTCAACCGCAATTTCGAGCGCATCACCGCGGGCTATTCGAAAAGCATCACCGGCATGGCGCGCCGCGCCGGGCGCATGATGATCGTCTATCTCGCCCTCGTCATCGGCCTCGGCTATCTCTTCATCAACCTGCCGACGGCCTTCGTGCCGGATGAAGACCAGGGCTTCATGATCGTCGATATCCAGGGCCCGCCGGAAGCGAGCGCCAACCGCACGATCGAATCCATCAAGCAGGTGGAAAAGATCTTCCGCACCGAATCCGCCGTCGAGAATATCGTGGCGATCCAGGGCTTCTCCTTCTCGGGCAACGGCGCCAATGCCGCCCTCGCCTTCGTCACCCTGAAGGACTGGGCAGACCGCGGCCCCGGCAATACCGTGCAGGAAATCGCCAACCGCGTGAACGGCCAGCTCTTCGCCCTGAAGGATGCCACGACCTTCGCGCTTTCGCCGCCGCCGATCGAAGGCTTCGGCGCCACCGGCGGCTTCTCCTTCCGCCTGCAGGACCGCGGCGGCAAGGGCCAGGTGGCCCTCTCCGAAGCGGCGGGCCAGCTGATGCAGATGGCGGGCAAGAGCCCGGTCCTGACGGGCATGCGCGTCGAAGGCATGCCTGACGCAGCTCAGGTGCTGATGGTGATCGACCGCGAGAAGGCCAACACCTTCGGCATCTCCTTTGCCGACATCAACAATGCGATCACCGCCAATCTCGGCTCGTCCTATATCAACGACTATCCGAATACCGGCCGCATGCAGCGCGTCATCGTCCAGGCGGATGATCGCGCCCGCCTGCAGATCGACGACGTGATGAAGATCAACGTGCGCAATGCCAGCGGCGGCATGGTGCCGCTCTCCTCCTTCGCCATTGCCCAGTGGCAGAAGGGCGCACCGCAGATCGTCGGCTATAACGGCTATCCGACCGTTCGCATCTCCGGCGCCCCCGCCCCCGGCCAGTCTTCGGGTGCGGCAATTGCCGAAATGGAGCGCCTCGCGTCGCAGCTTCCTGATGGATTCGGCTTCGAATGGTCCGGCCAGTCGGCGGAGGAAATCACCTCCGGCAGCCAGGCCCCGATCCTCTTCAGCCTGTCGATCCTCTTCGTCTTCCTGCTTCTTGCAGGTCTCTACGAAAGCTGGTCGATCCCGCTCGCGGTCATGCTCGTGGTGCCGCTCGGCGTCATCGGCTCGGTCGCGGCAGTGATGCTGCGCGATATGCCCAACGACATCTACTTCAAGGTGGGCCTGATCGCGATCATCGGCCTCTCGGCCAAGAACGCCATCCTGATCGTCGAATTCGCCAAGGACTACTACGCCGAAGGCAAATCGCTCATGGATTCGGCAATCGAAGCCGCCCGCGTCCGCTTCCGCCCGATCATCATGACCTCGCTGGCGTTTACCCTCGGCGTCGTGCCGCTGGCGATCGCCACAGGGCCGAGTGCCGCGAGCCAGAACGCCATCGGCACCGGCGTCCTCGGCGGCATGATATCAGCCACGGTTCTAGCCATCTTCTTCGTCCCGGCCTTCTTCGTCTTCGTGCTGAAGCTGATGAGGACGAGACGCCCGGTCACTGAGGAGCAAACGCCGGCAGCACCCGAGACACCGCCACCCGCACCGGCCATCCACTCCTGACCTACGACCGGTGCGTCATGCCTCCCGGGCTCCCTTGAGGGCCCGGGAGGTTTTTTTGTTTGGGGTGTAGTTGAAGCCAATCGAGACGTTGTGCAGCGTGGCACCCCGCTGTGGCCTGCCGGCCATCTCCCCCCACAAGTGGGGGAGAAACGCTGGGCGCACCGACTTCCCCAAACAATCAGCGTTATAGCTTGGCGAAACGGTAGAGAGACGCGAAGGTCGGGCGGCTCGTTATCTCCCCCACCTGTGGGGGAGATGGCCGGCAGGCCAGAGGGGGGTGCCACGCGGCACACACGAAACTTTTGCCCAATAGACACCCCATCCACCCGCCCTATATCCGCCCGGCAAAAGCACAATTGCCAGGAGCGCCCATGCCATCCACCTTCATCGCCAAGGGCGCTACCGCCTATGAAGCCAGCATGGGCCGCTGGAGCCGCAAGCTCGCCACGCCCTTCCTTGACTTCGCCGGCGTGCCCAAAACCGGCCGCGTGCTGGACGCCGGTTGCGGCACGGGCAGCCTGACGCTGGCGCTATCGGCCCACCCCGGCATCATCGCCATCGAAGCCCTCGACTTCGAGGAGAACTTTGTCGCCGCCCTGCGCGCCCGCTCGGATGACGCGAGGATATCAGCCCGACAGGGCGACGTCTGCGCCCTGCCCTATGAAGACAAGAGCTTCGACGCCGCCTATTCGCTGCTCGTCCTGCACTTCGTCTCCGATGCCGACAAGGCCATCACCGAAATGCGCCGCGTCCTCAAACCGGGCGCCACCGCTGCCGCCGCCGTCTGGTCCTATGGCGGCATGCCGAGCTGGCGCCTTTTCTGGGACACGATCCGCGCCCTCGAACCCGAAGCCGAAGGCAGCGGCATCCCTTCCGGCCCGCGGCCGATGACGGCGGAGGGCGAGCTGCGAGCGCTGTTTGCAAGCGCGGGCTTTGCCAATGTCACCGAGGCGAGGCTGACGATCATGATGGACTACGCCGATTTCGACGATTTCTACCTGCCGAAAGTCTATGGGCAGGGACGGTTTTCGGCTTTCTTCGATGGACTGCCGGAGGTCAGGCGGGAGCGGCTGCGGGAGGCGCTGAAGGCGGCCTATCTCGATGGCAGGCCAGAGGATGGACCGCGTGGGTTCGAGAGTGTTGCCTGGGCGGTAAGAGGCATTGCCTGAACTCGCCTTCATCCTCCACGGGCCACAGCATAGCCGCTACGACTGCCATGGGAAAGTGATCCGCCGATTGGCAAGGTGACTATACAAAGCCTCGCTCGTCAGTACGCCATATTCCGCAGCTCAGGAAAATCGTAGTAGCGCAACCGCTTGTCGTGGCACCGATAGTCATTCTTTTTGAGGCCGACGATCATGTTCTGTTTCAGGGAAAGGCCGATATAGGACCAGTTCGGGTAGGCACGCTCTGCCGTCCGCGTGCAATAAGCGTAAATCTGTTTTTCAGGATCGAGCAGCACCACGCTGGAAATCTCGGCCTTCACGAAGTTCCCCGGTTTGATGGTCCCGCGCAGGGCATCGACATACTCGCGTTTAACCGAGCTGGAAGGAG
Organism: Rhizobium sp. 05L429; assembly: GCF_056397645.1. Lineage (NCBI taxonomy): Bacteria > Pseudomonadati > Pseudomonadota > Alphaproteobacteria > Hyphomicrobiales > Rhizobiaceae > Rhizobium > Rhizobium sp. 05L429. Next base: position 84,075 of record NZ_JBFTNV010000004.1, read on the forward strand.
GACGCTGAGAATCCGCAACGGATTGCGGCGCCGGAGTCTGGCAGCCGGCAAGCGCCAGCGCGGCGGCACCAAGAAGTACAGTCGTCCTCATTCAGTTCTATCTCCCCATGGATAAGCGCACAGCGCGGACATTTCCTACAAACATTGCGAGAGTAATATTTGCAATACACGGCGAAAAATATGACCAGGGTCACGCGAACGTAAGGCGCGATACGCATGCCGGCGTTGAAGAGCATAGAACAGCCGATGGAGGCGCGGGTCCTGCGGGTGGGTGAGCGGGGCCTATCCCGGCCCGGCCGCCCTAGCGGATGATCTGCATATACCGGTCCGGGTGCTGCAGGGTTTGAAAACCGAGCTTGGCATAGAGCCCGTGCGCATCGCTGGTAGACCGCATCCAGCGCTTGACCGTTGAAAGATCCGGATGGTTGATAGCGCTCTCCGCAAGCCACATCCCAAGCCCCTTGCCGCGATGGGCGCCGAGCACGAAGACATCGCGCAGATAGGCAAAGAGCGAACCATCCGTCACCACCCGCGCAAAACCCGCCTGCGCGCCATCGGGGCCGTAAAGACCGAAAGGCATGGAACCCGCGATCGCCTTTTCCACCAGCGCCCGCGAGATGCCCGGAGACCAATAGGCCTCCTCGGCAAGGAAGCGGCTGATCATGTCCATGTCGAGACGGGCGCGATCGGTGTTGACGGTATATCCATCCCGGCTCCACTCGAAAGCCTGGGTTTCATTGGGTAGAAGCTGCATGTGATGGTCCTGCTTGCCGGCGCGGTATTCGTCCTGATTCACTAGGGCATGTGTCGTGGCGGCGGTAGTCGTTTAATGTCACGTCGATAATGATGCGGCTGCAGGCGCCAGGCTTGGCCAGATATCAAGTGATGACGAAGGCTTTTGATTTCAGGCAGAGCCTAAATACGATCAGAATGAATAAGCCGAGCCCAAATACACCAACAAGGACACCGAAATAAATCTCCAGTGGGAGATCATGAAGTCCAAATAAGTTCTCCCGAAGATGACATTTTGTGGCGCTGGCGCTGTAACCACCGCGATAATCGAGCCTACGACAATAGTTTGGCGTGGAAGGGAAAAAGAAAATAAGGAGATTCATGACAAGCGGACATGCGAGACTTACCAACAACCCCTTGACTACTTCCCGGAAGCTCGCCCGAGTTTGCGCCGTGTTCTGCTCCGGCTGCTGATTCCTCCCGTCCGACTTCCGAACGATCGACAAAAGCCAGCACAAGAGAAGAAGCACAACGGTGCAAACCGCCTGGGCCGTCAACACAATCGTCATGTGATCGACAGATGGCCGCCAAAGGTGAACCGTGAAGGCGGCAACGCCCGAGACAAGAGCCAAGATGGACATAATTGCAGTAAAGGAGACACCTTTGCGGGCGCCAAAAGCTGAGAATAGGCCGTAAGCTCCAGCCATGGTCAGGCCGAGGGGAACAGGCCCGATCGCCCATGGAAAGGAGAGATCAATCATCGCGCCTCGTTTGTATGCTTCTCAAGCAACGTCAAAACGATAGTTTGAAGAACATAAACTTTCGCCTAGAAGTTTTAAACTGGGGCAAAGCCGAATTTGTTCGACCTCCCCTCTTCGCGACGGAATATTGATCGCTGCCCTATATCCCGCGGGCAGATCATAGGCCTCCCGGGCCTTGACGAATCCCGGGAGGTGTATGGTTTTCAGCCAGTTCCTTTGGCAATGACTGGCCTGGCAAAACTCACCACGCTTGCTGCGTCGGCATCACAAACACCTCGGCAATATCCATATGCCGGGGCGACTGCAGCGCAAACAGCACCGTCTCGGCGATATCCTCGGCCTTGAGGAATTCCATCTGCGTCTTCAGCTCCTCCATCTGCTGGCGCGCGGCCGGGTCCGATATCTGGTCGTAGAGCTCGGTCTCGACAGCACCCGGCTGCACGCAGGTCACCCGGATATTGTGCTTCTTGCCAAGCTCGATGCGCATGCCATCCGAAAGCGCCGTGATCGCATGTTTCGTGGCGCAATAGACCGACAGGCCCGCAAAGACCTTGCGGCCGGCAATCGACGAGGTGTTGACGATATGACCGGATTTCCGGCCGATCATGTGCGGCAGCACGGCGGCCGTCGTGTTGAGCACGCCCTTGATATTGACGTCCACCATCCGGTGCCACTCATCCGTCTTCAGCGCATCGATATCCGAAAGCGGCATCAGGCCGGCATTGTTGAAGAGGATATCGATCGTGCCGAAGGCATCAGCGAGCCTTGCGACGCCTGACGCAACGGAAGCGCTGTCGACGACATCCATCTCCAGCGCTATTCCCTGCCCGCCGGCCTTCTCGATCTCGGCAAAGAGGGCCGCCAGCCGATCGGTGCGCCGCGCGGCAAGACCGACCTTGGCGCCACTGGCCGCAAGCTTCAGCGCCGCGGCAGCGCCGATACCGCTCGATGCGCCCGTGATAAGAGCAACTTTTCCTTGGAGAGACATGGTTTCATTCCCTTTTCTGCCGTCCTGAGACGGTTGGTTTCGACGGGAACAAACTACAAAGATGGCCGCGGCCTTTCGCTCGGCCGCTTGCTGAAACTGTCGGGGATTTGCTGCGAAAGAAAGTAATTCCAGCAAAAGCGTGCAGCGGTTTTGCGTCCGGAATTGCGTAAAAGAAAAAGGCTCTACCCGCGATAGTCACGCGGGCTGACGCCCACCTGCCGGCGGAACACCTGCGCGAAATGGCTGGGGCTGGAATAGCCGAGATCGAGTGCGATCTGGATGACGCTGGCCTCCGTCTCGCGCAGCAGCCGGCGCGCCTCGGCCATCTTCAGCTGGATGAAATAATCCGAGGGCGAAGAACCGGTCGATTGCTTGAAGACGCGGGAAAAATGAAAGGCGCTAAGCCCCGCCTCGGCTGCCAGGCTCTTGAGATTGAAAGCCTGATCGAGCCCCGCCTCCATCATCCGCACGATCAGCTGCAGCTTGAAGGCCGGCAGCGCCCCGCGCCGGGCGGGCACCGCGCTATCCCGCTTGCCGTATTGCCGCACGAGATGGACGGCGAGCGCCTGCGCAATGCCCTGCACAACCATTTCACTGGGCTCGGCAGCGTCCGTCAGCTCTTTCAGGATCATCCCCATCAACCCCGAAATCGCCTCATCCCGCGCCCCCGAAATATCCGCCAGCCGAAACCGCTCCGCGCCGTCAGCACCAAAAACCTCTGATATCGCCCGCTGGTAGATCGGCAGCCCGAGATAGAGATGCATGACGCAAAGCGGCTCGCCTTCACTCGTCTCCCACCGCATCTCATAGGGCGTCTCACTCTGCGTCAGATAAAAATCCCCCGCCGAAACCTCCACCGACATCCACTCCCCGCCGATGTCACGCTCCTCGATGCGAGCTGAGCCCGAGACGATCCAGACCAGCAAGGGTTCGGCGACGGCGGGTATGAGGAGATTGGTTTCCAGCGGCTGGTGGGAGAGCAGGTGGACGGAGATGGTGCTCCACGCCGGGCCGTGGCTGCGCGCCAGAAGCCGCGCGTGGATGCGCTGGCTAAGGGCTTCGGCGGTGGATTTTTCGGGCATGGGTAGCCTCGGGAAGCGATGAAAAGCGACTGATTATGCCGCGGAGGAAAACTGTGCGAGCAATACCTGAACTTTTACCGAAGCCACCCCGGTCTTAGAGACGAGTAATATTTATTTTCGGCGCTCAACCTTTAATATGGAAGCTCAAAAAGAACGCCTTCAACCGGCCACACGCGACTGAGGCTATTTCCTTCACCGCCCGGCGCAGACACCACGACCGGACCATGACCTCCTCCGCTGTCAAGGCTTTCCAGCACGACGTTTCGCCCGTCGCCGGTAATACGCAACCGTTTAAAGTAGTAGTTGTCGAAGCTGTCACTCGCAACAACGGGGCGACCCTCAAACTGCGACAGTGCCGTCAAGGACGTAAGTTCCGACGAGACCATTAGATATTGCTTGTCCAGTGCATATGGCTCAGCGCTTTGTCCGACAACTTCGATTAGGCCGATCATCTGCTCTGTGATGCGATCGATAGCAGCAGCGCCGCCACAATCGGCAACCTCGTCATCACCCTCCCGATGTACCAAACTTGAATGCTGGTAAATCACACCAACTACCTTATGAAGGGTCAAGGTAGCTCTCTTCGCTATTACCGGAGGCGCGATGTTTCGGGGGTTCACAGCTTGTGCCGTCAAAACCGCCACATCGCTGTGATTATCAGCTATCTCAAACCGACGCGCCAAAATTCTTTCACCACTCAACGCGACGACGAGAGATTTGGCCGACGGTTCGGCCGCCTCCTTCACGAGGACAATATCTCCAATCTTTGCCACCGGTTCCATAGTGGCTGAAGTGCACCGATAAGCCGCATGCTGCGCCAGAACGATTTTCTTGGCAGTGCCGGATTCAAACTCTGAAGATTCAAATATCCCATCTGCAGCGCGTCCATTGCTAAGTGCGGCAGCGCGGCCAACGACTTGAAGCTGAATTTTCCGTACCGAAGTCTTATACCCCTCGGGCAACTGCACCTTCGGAGGTGGGCTATACAGCGCGGTGTATGGAGCATGTAGAAGCCGATACTCTCTGGCTATTGCAGCACAGGCTTCGATTGCCGGCCGAAGCTCCTTGCTCCAATGCTTTTCCACGTCCTCGGCCTCAGCGATACCGAGTGCAAGGCCGCTGGCATGATGAGCCATCTCCATATGCTTAATTGGCGTGAGATTTTGATTCAGTACTTTAATCAAGGCCTTGAACTCACCTCGGTCCCAAGGTGCAAAGCCCTTTGCATGGAGATACTCAATCTTGCTTCGGGAATTACCCACAGTAAAACCCCGTCCGACCGCAGAGACATTTGCATCTTCGGCACGAAGCATAATTCGGAGCAATCCTTCAACATGTTCGCGAACTCTCCCAATATAGTCCCGACCAGATGTCGGAGTTGGACTATCCGTGAAGCGCTCCCACCGCCGTCCCAATGCATCACCTTCGAAGACACCAAGGTATCCAATGTCTTGGTTGGCCGAAGCAATCGTGGCCTCTCTCCCTGTCACGCCGCCAATCTTTATCAACTCTACGAAGTACGGGTCATGCGTCACCAATATGACTTGCATGTCATGAGGCGGCTGCTGCATTGCTGCGATATGCTGGCACCATCGATGCCGATGATCGGGATCGAATGTCGTTTGCGGGTCATCAAATACAAACAACGGCAAGGCATCTTTGCCCAGTTGTTCAAGAGCCTCTTCACGTAGCGAAAAAATGAATGCCCATAAGACTGCACGGAGCCAAGATGTGTTGGCGATCAGCGTAGCATCAATTCGGTAGTCGCTAACAAGGTTCCCAAACACCACCAACCCTTCTTTTTTCCGCAGGGTCGTGTCTTTGAACTTCAGATTTTCAGCCAAATGGATGCGGTCAAGGTTTTGTGAAATTCGATCTGATAATCCGTTAATTGCGTCTCGCGCCACGGATTCCGCTAAAGCCGACAGTTCCTTGAGCGGGCCTATTTCGTCAGCAACAGCCTTACGCTTGGCAATCTCATCTTCCATCCCTGAAATCGAAGTACCAGCCGCCCAAGCATCACGCATTGCCTTAGCCGCTTTTCTATACGGTTCGGCTTCTCGTAGAGCGAGCGACAGTCTATGGAGATGCTCTCCAAGAGTTTCCTCTGCACCCTCAACGCGAAGCTCTGGCTCTCTAATTAGGGTGTGCCCATTCCACCACGCCAACCATTCAGCACCATGTTCGGCGTGCCACCGTCCAAGTGACAGCAGTCGTCTCAGCACCTTAACTTTTCGATCTACGGCTGTAGTTTCCGCAGCTTGGCTAAGGTCCTTGTAATCCTCGTTCAGAGCAACAGACGGTACCCTTGTTAACGCATTGTCTGCTAGCCTTTTGAAACCGACTAGTATTGCGGTTGATCGGGCTGACGCTACATATTTCTGGGTGAAATCACGAACCAGCGAGGCGCTAGGCTCCGAAGCTAGAAAGCCATCGCTAAGTCGTTTGAGATTGGGCGGAAAGACCTTATCCAATTCCGCTGAAATTAAATTCATATTGTCGTTGAACTGACGAGTTGCGCGTTCGCCCAAAGCGCGAAACTCTTCCAGTTCTGTTTTTAGCTCCGGCAGTTGCTCCAATCCCCTTTTGCAAAGAGGGCAACTATCGATTGGACCCATTGCATGGTTGACGTGCCAACGAGCCGCCAAGGCTTTCAACTGAAATCGGTTATCGGCCTCGCTTCTCTTTAACAAACTCAAGGCATCTTCTTTTGCAGCGATTGCCCTGGCAATGGCGGTATCAATTTCCTTGATGTTTTCCTCATTAAGTGCCTGATGAACAAGTTCGAGATCGTTCCACGTCGCAAGAGATTGAAGCCCCATGCTAACTTCACTTCGAGCCGTTTCGATAGCTGTGGCGACATGCGTCTGAACAGCCAGCTTTCCTAAATCTAAGTCAGGTGAAATATCTCCACGAATAGCTTCGCTAAGCGCTCCGGCCTTAGATACAAGTTCTTTCCCAAAGCTTTCAGCTTCGCTTCCGGAGGACTTTGTATCGCCTGGTACGAACGCCGGCATCGCAATATCCATCGATGTTAGAGCTGTCTTACATTCCTGCAAGGCAGCCTCAAACCTGATCCTTTCTGATGCGAGCTCTTTTTTCCGATACGAAAGGTATTCGCGACCACCATTGCATAGGCCGGATACCAATGCTCCCAAAGCAATCAAATCATCCAAGCCGGTGAGTTTCTGGACAGCGGCGGTAAGTTGACCTGCACCTTCATCGAGCCTTAGAAGCGGTAATCGAGACGGCATAAGAAGACTTGTTTCGATCAGAACATCCGGCAATTTCAAAAGCGGATCAATCGTTACTGTGACAGCACCGTTTCGAAGGCGCCTTTCAAATCGGGCACTGTTGCCGCTCTCATTCTCGAATACCAGCTCGACCCTTACTTCCGGGGGTGTAGACAGACCAATTTCAGTTGACGGGTAGGTCGCGACTGGTGGCCAATTCCCAATACTCTTTTGATCGTCTCCGTAAACCGGCTGAGGGGCGTCTGGTTGACTCTTAGTTTGATCGCGAGGTCTTTCTCCTGACAGAGCCCACAGTATCGCCCCGACAAAGGACGATTTTCCGCTGCCATTTGGTCCCTCGATTAACAAGCTTTGTTTATCAAAGTGGTATTCAAAGGGGCTACCTTTCCAAATATTGAGGCCACCAAATCCCTCAGTCGTAATCGACTTCAGCTTCCAGCTGTTAACAACCACACCTTCGTTTAAATCCGCTTGAGTATTTGCGGGATCGTCTTCATCCGAATTCTCCGACTCTAGTCCCTTGATGAAGCTTTCAGGTAGATCAGTAGGCACTCGAACATTCGACGTTAAAAGAAACTGAAATAGACGACGCGCAGCAGGGGTTTCGAGAGTTGTCGAATGAATCTTTCTTGCAGCATCTGCCCAGACTACGGGCAGCCCACTAAGCAGTCGCTTCACGATTTCTTGTTTCGTAAGTCTAGTCAATTCAACCCCCAAGAGAATCCCCGACAACAACCTGCATTAGAAAATGCTGGATTTCAATATCGGTTATCACTCTACTCAAAGGTTCATTGACAGATGACTTTTAGACAACGTCCAATATCGAGGAAATGCCCTCACTCCCCCACCAATCCCCCAGCCTTCTTCCAAGCATCAATCCCCCCCTCAATATGGCAGGCACTCCCCACCCCCGCATCCTGCGCCGCCTGCACAGCCATCGCCGACCGCTCCCCAAACGCACAGTAAAACACCACCCTCTTGCCCGTCGCCACCGCCAGCTCATGCAGCATCCCGCCCGCTGACAGGTTCTCCTGCAGATCCGCATAGGGCGCATGCAGCGCGCCCGGTATCACCCCATGCCGCTCCCGCTCGCTCCTCTCGCGCAGGTCGACGATCACCACATCGCTGCGACCGCGCAGCCCCAGCGCATCCTTCGCACTCACCGCCCAGCCCTTGCGCGCAATCTCGTCCTGGTGGAGGCCGATGTGGCTGTTGGCGGGGACGGCGACGTCCATCATCTTGGGGTTGGGCAGATGCAGGTTGTTCATCAGGTCGGCATATTCCTCCACCGATTTCACCTGCAGGCGCGGGTTGAAGCGTTTTTCCTCGCCGATGGTGGAGACCGTGTCGCCCTTGTAGTCATGGGCGGGGAAGAGCAGCGTTTCCTCCGGCAGGCGCAAGAGCTTGTTGAAGATCGAGTCATATTGGGCGCGGGGATCGCCGTTCTGGAAATCGGTGCGGCCGGTGCCGCGGATGAGCAGCGTGTCGCCGGTGAAGATGCGGTCGCCCATCAGGTAAGAATAGGAATCGTCCGTATGGCCGGGCGTATAGAGCACGTCGAGGCTGAGGCCCTCGATGCCGACGCGGTCGCCTTCGGCAACGCGCATGGCCACGACGTCCGCCTTGGTCTGCTCGCCCATCACGGTGATGCAATGCGTCTGGTCGCGCAGCGCGCCGAGCCCGGTAATGTGGTCGGCATGCAGGTGCGTATCCACCGCCTTGACCAGCTTCAGGTCCAGCTCGCGCACGAGCTGCATGTAGCGGTCCACCTTCTCCAGCACGGGATCGATGATCAGCGCCTCGCCGCCCCGCCTGGAGGCGATGAGATAGGTGTAGGTGCCGGAAACACTGTCGAAAAGCTGTCGGAAAATCATCTGTCCACTCCGTTGCTGGCTTGGTTGTCCTGAACCGTGCTGCGAACTGCATCGGACTTATCGGCCGATCATAATATTGCGCCGGGGAAAGCGGAAGAAGCGGGCGGGGACGGATGGCAGATCCGCCCTCGCCTAATCTTGGTAGCTGACGTAAGGCGATGTAAGCCTTGCCGTTACGTCATGGCCCGTAATCAGGTCAGGATCGGCTGCGGCACGATGCGGATATAGGGCTTCGGCTCCTTCCAGCCCTGCGGATAGAGCTGCTTTGCCTCGTCGTTGGAAACCGAGCCGGCGATGATCACCTCGTCGCCCGGCTTCCAGTTGACCGGCGTTGCCAGGCGATGCTTGGCTGTCAGTTGCAGGCTGTCGATCACGCGCAGGATCTCGTCGAAATTGCGCCCCGTCGTCATCGGATAGGAGATGACGAGCTTGATCTTCTTGTCAGGGCCGATGACGTAGACATTGCGAACCGTCTGGTTGTCGGCGGCGGTGCGGCCTTCGGACGTGTCGCCGGAAGCGGCCGGCAGCATGTCGTAAAGCTTGGAGACTTCGAGAGAGGGATCGCCGATCATCGGGAAGTTCACCGCGGTGCCCTGGGTCTCGGCGATATCCATCGCCCAGCCGGAATGCCTGTCGACCGGATCGACCGAGAGACCGATGATCTTGACGCCGCGCTTGTCGAATTCCGGCTTCAGCCGCGCCATGTAGCCGAGCTCCGTGGTGCAGACCGGCGTAAAATCCTTCGGGTGGGAAAACAGGATGCCCCAGTCCTTGCCCAGCCATTCGTGGAAGGCGATCATGCCTTCGGTGGTCTCGGCGGTAAAGTCGGGGGCGATGTCGTTGATACGCAGTGACATGGTCTTGATCCTCTCTTGAGTTGCCGGCCTCCTCGGCCGGGTCGCGAAATCTGGGTTGATCCTGATCACACGCCGCGAAGTCATTGATGTCTGGCGTGTTGGATGTACGATGCAGACATTACGAACGACCCGTTCCCTCAGCGTTCCCCGGCGCAGCTTTCCGTGCGGCGGGCGGGAACGCGGCCGGGGCGCATATTCAGACATGGCTTTTTTTCTTCACTCTCCGGTTTTTGACCGGCCCGACTTCGATCAGATTGCATTCGACAGGGGCGTATCTTGAAAATCTCCATTCAGCTGCTCGGGCGCTTTGCCGTCCGCATCGATGATGCCGAAATTCCCGCGGCGGCCTGGAAGCGCGATCGCGCCGCAGCCGTCATCAAGCTGCTCGCCATCTCGCCGGATCATCGCGTCCACCGCGAACAGGCCATGGATGCCTTCTGGCCGGATCTGGATGCCGAAGCGGCCGGCGCCAATCTGCGCAAGGCGATCCATTTCGCCCGCAAGGCGCTGAATGCGCCCGATGCCATTGCGATTTCGAAGGAGATCGTCACCTTTTCGCCCGAGGCAGAGGTGGAAACCGATGCGGCGCGCTTCGAGGCATCGGCGAAAGCCGCACTCCGCAGCAAGGACCCGGCCGAATGCGAAGCCGCCGCCGATCTCTATGCCGGCGCGCTGCTGCCCGACGATCGCTTCCTGGAATGGCTTGATAGCCCCCGCCAGCGCCTGCAGCAGCTCTATACGGACACGTTGCGCGCCGGAAAGCTGTGGCGCCGGCTGATCGCGCTCGACCCGACCGACGAGGAGGCGCAATGCGCCCTGATGCAGGCAGCGCTCGATGCCGGCAACCGCACGGAGGCGATCCGCCAATTCGACCAGTTGCGCGAAAGGCTGCATGCCGAGCTCGGCGTCGGCCCGAGCCGCCCGGCGATAGAGCTCTACGAGCAGGCGCTTGGGCTTTCGGGCGTGGAGCCGCCCGCCCCTGTCGAGCGCATCCGCGCCTCGCTCGCCTGGGCGCTGGTGCATCTGCAGAGCGGCGAGTTCGGCAAGGCGGCGGATCTGGCGCGGCAGACGCGCGCCGAGGCGCTGGATGCAGGGCTTGGCCGCGAAGTCGGCGAAGCAGGCGCCATCCTCGGCCTCACCGCCCATATGCAGGGCCAGTGGCGAGAGCTTTTCCGCAGCGAATTCACCGAATGGGTGCGCAAGCGCAGCGCCTTCGTGCCCGCCGTCTTCGATGGCCATCTCTGCCTTGCGGAATTCTGCCTCTGCGACGCGAAGGGTCACGGCCTGATTGCCGAAAGCGCCAATGAGCTGCTCGGCGTCGCCGATGAGGCGAAATCATCGGCCGGCCGCGGCCTTGCCTGCCTGATCCTCGGCGAAATCGCCCGCTGCGCCGGCAATCTCGATGAGGCCGAACGGCTGCTGACCGAGGCCGAGCGTCTGCATGTGGAAGCCAATGCCGTTTCCGGCCGGGTGCTGGTCTTGGAGCGGCTGGCGGAAATCGCGCTGGCCCGCGGCCAGAAATGGCGCGCCGGCCGGCTGATCCAGAAGGCATTCGCCGATGCGCAGGGCTCCTGGCTTTCCAACCACCTGCTCCTGCGCCTGCAGGCGCTCGCCGTGCGCTCCGCCACCAGCAGGGAGAAGCTCGCTGACGCCATCCTCACGGGCGACCGGCTGCTGACCCCCGGCGCCTGCCAGCCCTGCTCCATGGGCCTGCGCACCGCCTCGGCGATCGCGCTCGCCCAATCAGGCAATCTGGAACAGGTGGACAAGCGCCTGAACGAGGCCGAACGCATCGCCGGCATGTGGCAGGGCGGCCCCTGGGCGGCAGCTTTGTGGGAAGCGCGCGGCGTGCAGCGCAAGGCGCAGGCCAACAAGATTCGCTCTGTCGCCGCCTTCGCGGAGGCCGCCGCCCGCTACGAAGAGCTCGGCCGGCCGCTCGATCAGGCGCGGTGCCTGAGCCAGATGAACGAGGCGCAGATGGGCGTGGCTGTGTGAGCTGCCCGATTCCGGTCAAATCCCCGTTTTTACTGTGCAAAAATAATGCAAATGCCCGGCGGAAAGCACCGCCGGGCATTTATTAAGCAATAGCTGAAATAATTTCGCCGCGATTTAAAAAGTGAAATTGCGGTTCCATTATTCCGGCCTACAATGCTCCACGCTGGATGCTGCAAAACCAGTGGAGAAGGGTTGCCCACATCTTCCAAATCGGGTGGCCCTTCTCCTTCCATACAGCAAGCGGCGGCCAGTTTCTATTACATGCGTAACATTTTGAACGGGCATTCAAGAAATCCCCGGGCGAACGGGGCTGCACGATGACGTGATCTTCCAAAAGTTGAAGAACACAATCTGCGCCCTAGAACGTCTTCGAGGGGACGTTTGAGGGAATGTCGATGATCAGAGATAAAATGTCGGCGAGTCACTCGCCGATGCAGGAAGACGACGTCGCTCTTTGCCAGCGCGTCTACGAGCATATTTGCATGGCAAGACATATCGCCACCGACGGCGAACGCGAGGAACTGGCCATCCAGATCCTGCATTTCTATCAGCATGGGGTGAAGGACCAGGGCAGTCTGGAGCGGTTATTGTTGTAGGTGGGGCAACATTTTTTCCGCAAAATTCATAGATGGCGAGCGCCTCTGTCTGTTTGAGGCCTGATCTGGGCAGCGAAGCTCCCTGCTCTCCCGCGCCGGCCGGCATGACCGAATGAACCATTCACCTGCATTTGCGCACTGCTGACAGGAACTGTCAGCAGCCATGCCGCATGATGTCGAAACTACGTGCCTATCCGCCAGTCACCATCAGCCGGAACCCGGATAACCGAGGGATAGCTGGGCTTCAGTCCAGACACGATCGGAGCAGAGCGCCCGACATGAAGCCGCACCAGCGTATCTTCTTCATCCAGTTTGCCGTGGCCTTTTCGCTCGGGGCCTTCGTGTCGCGGCTGCCCGATCTTCAGCGCGCCTTCGGGCTGACCGAAGGCGAACTCGGCCTTCTGCTCGCGGTCATGTCGGCAGGCGTGCTCTTCGGCCTGACCTTTTCCGTGCGGTTCATCGAAAGGCTTGGCGCACGCACCACCGCCTTCGTTACCGTCTTCGGCGCCTCGCTGTTCTTTGCGCTGATCCCCTGGATGCCATCGGCCCTGCCGGCGGTGCCCCTGTTTTTCATTGCCGGTCTCTTCACCGGCGCATTCGAGATCAATGCCAATATCGAGACCGACCGCCACGAGGCGCTGCTCGGCCGCCGCATCATGAGCCGGGCGCACGGCATGTGGAGCGCCGGCTTCTGCATCACCGCGCTTGTCGGCGCCGGCATGCGGCAGGCTGCCGTTCCGGTCGAGCTGCATATGGCCGCCGCTGTCGCCTTCGTGATCATCGCCGGCACGATCATTTTCGCCGGCATCGAAAACGCGCCGCTGCGGCAGGATGCCCACCCCGGAGATGCGCCGCTCATCGCCGTTCCCACGCTCGGGCTGCTGCCGCTCTGCCTCATCGGCGCGGCACCCCTTCTCGCCGAGGGCGCCAGCGTCGACTGGTCGGCGATCTACATGCGCGACGTCTTTGCGGTCGCGCCCTTCGTCGGCGGGCTCAGCGTGACGATATTCTCCCTGCTCATCGCCATCGGCCGGCTCGGCATGGATCCCGTCATCGACCGCTTCAATCCGCGCCCGGTCGCAATTGCCCTCCTGCTTATCGCGACAACCGGCCTCGTCATGGTCGCGACGGCGCCGCATCCGGTCGTCGCACTCGTGGGCTTCGGCCTGACGGGCATCGGCTGCTCCTCGGTCTATCCGCTCGCCATTTCCGCCGCAGCCCGGCGCACGGATCGCCCGGCCTCCATCAATGTCGCGGCACTCGGACAGACGACCTTCATCGTCTTCTTCGCCGGCCCGCCGCTGCTCGGTTTCATCGGTGAATATTTCGGCATCCGCTTTTCCTACTGGGCTGTCGTGCCCGTCGTCATCGCCGCGCTGCTGGTCACCAGGGCGTTTGCCGCGACGCCTGTCGCGGTCGCCGGAGGTGCCGAGCCTATTCGGCCGCATGGCTGACGCGGCAGGCCTCGGCGTAAAATCTGGCGACCAGCAGCTTGAGTTCAGCGGCGGTTGCAGGCTAAGCTGATGCTACTGCACCGAGCCCTTTTCAAGCGCCGCAAACTGCCCGCTGCGCCGGATCGAATGGCCTGCCTCGCCCAACCTGCGGTTCGACAACGTAATCCATACCGGGAGGAAAACTATTGGGTTATCTGACCGACGAGGAACTTGCCCGGCTCAGGGTGGAAAAGATGATCATCCATCTGGTCGGCAGGCCGGGCGAGCCCTTTCAGCCGCGCGGCGAGATCAATGTCCAGCAGGAGGAATTCTTCCGGGCCCGCATTCAAAGCGAGGCCGGAGACGGCGTCCACTCCTTCGTTGCCGGTTCCGAAGTCCGCCGGCTGGTGGAGGCCATCGCCAGCGGCAGGCTGGGTTTCACCGAGGGTGGGCAGGCGCTGTCCCGCCGCTTCTTCGAGCTTCATGTCCGCCAGAGTGTTGCCGGCGCCTTCTTCGTGCTGCAGCTGCGCCCCGATGTGGCGAATACGCTGCTTTTCGTGCTGATCAAGTACGATTACCGCGAAGCCGTCGAGCTCTCCGATGCGAATGGGCGGAGCATTCTGCGGGCGATCGTCCAGGCCTTCGTCAAGGAGCGTCAGGCGGTCCAGAAATTCTGCCTGATCCGCGTCCGGGATGGCGTGGCCGATGAGATGGTCTGCGCCTCCGACCGCATGAAGGAATCGCCTGATCTGACCGACTATTTCGAGCGCTATCTCGGCGTGAAGCGCGCCAAGACCAATGCCGAATTGTCGAGCCGGCTGAACGAGGCGCTGCGCGGCACGCTGCAGGAGGTCAGGGATATCCTGCCCGACGCCGATGTCGGCGCCGCCATGTCGAAGGCCAAGCTCGCCCTGCAGGGCCGCGCCACGGTTTCCAATGCCGATGTCGTCGATGCCGTCATGCATGCTGCCGATCGCCCCGCCGATGAAAACCTGCTTGCCCGCATCGATACGGCCATGCGCCGGGGCCTAAAGCGTCAGCAGTTGCAGGATGTGGAATTCCGCCCGGACCGCGCCACGCTGGATATGCAGCCCCGGCAGTTCGTCCGCACCGCCGAGGAAGTGCGGCTGGAATTTCCGGGCGCGGAACTGGGTCGCAGCGTCACCCGCGAGACCGATGACGATGAGATAATCTTTACCGTTCGCACGCGAAGATTGGTGGAAGATGGCACCCTCCCAGTCAAAACTCGCTGAAGCGCTGAACACTCTCATCGACGAGAAGAAGGCGACCGTCACCGAGACGGCGGCCGGCATTTCCGTCTACCAGCTCGAAGGCCCCGATGCCGACCGGCTCTACACACTGTTCGAAGAGGCCGCGTGGACCAGGATTAGCTGCCGCGACAAGGGCGGCGAGATCCCGCGCCATCTGATAGCCGGCAACGGCAAGGGCCTGACGATCACCGCCGAGAGACCGGCGACGCCTGATGGCATCGAAGTGATCCTGACCCGAAGCGGGTTCGAGGCGCTGCTGGACAAACCTCCGGAATCGACGATCGTCTGGGTCGAGGGCCTGACTGCTGCCATCGACACAAGGGCCGTTCGCTATTGCCCCTGGTGGCACGAGGGCGAGTTCAAGCCCGAGGGCGGCGCCGAAAGCGTCGCAAGGGTCACGCGCCTGCTCGGCAGGAAAGGACCGGGCGACCATCTCGGCCGCTGGCTACTGAAAGCGCCCGCCACGCCGGTTGACGAGAAGGCGCTCGAGCCGTGGCGCGAGCGGGCGGCCTCGCGGCTGCTGCGCGCCATGGCGCAGGAAATCGAGCCCGACAACAAGCTGCTGTTCAAGGGGCCGCCGCCGGCGAGATTCATCGTCGAGGACGAGGAGGATCTGGCCGCCGACCTGTTTGCCACGCTCCAGTCGGTCGCCACATGGCTGCTGGAGAACGATCGCGAGCTGGAAAACCGCCACGGCCTGCTGGCCGCCGAAATTGCGCGAACCGCCACGCGCGGCGGCAGCGCCATGGATCTGGCAGGTACGTTGCGCCTCGCTCTCGAAGGGGCGCGCATCGCATACAGTTTCGGCGTCACCCAGCAGAACAAGGACACGCTCAGGGCGCTCGGCGACCTGCGCAAGGCGGTTTCGGAAGACACCGCAAAACTCTCCGAAATCATGCGCACGCTGGGCACGGCCGTCGCCGGCGCCGTCTTCGCCAATATCGGCCTGATCATCGCCCGAATGAATGTGCCGGCCGGCGGCAAGTTCGTAGGCCCGGCGGCAATCCTTGTCGGCATCGTGCTCGCCATCTATGTCCTGTCGGTCATCGGCAGCGGCGTGCATTATATCCGGGTACAGGGCTACCTGCGCAACGAATGGCGCAACAGCCTCTACAGGTTCCTCTCCGACGACGATTACAAACGCCTCGTCGAAACGCCCGTCGGCCGCGCGGAGACCGCTTTCTGGTGCGTGGCCGCAACGGGGATACTGATGCTGGTGATTTCGCTGGTGGCTCTGTTCAGGATCGTGAGTGCCTGACCGGTCGGTGTCGAGCCCCCAGCCTGCGCTATGCAAATCCCCCTCCATGCTCTACAAAACGCCATCACCATTGCCAGGAATATCCAGCCAATGACGATACCCAAAACGCTCGCCGACTGGCTCACACCCGATCGAACTGCCCTGCTGGTCTACGATATGCAGATCGGTATCGCCCGGCAGGTCGAGGGCTCCGAGGAAACGGCGCTGCGCATTGCCGATATCGTCACCGCTGCCCGCCGAGCCGGCATGCGCATTGCGTTCTGCCGCCATCTTTCGCTGCCGAAGCCGTGGATGGGGCTGTTTGCGACGCGCATGGCCATGACATGGCAGCGCACGGATGATCCCGGGCAGGTCAAACCCTGGTTCATGCGCGACAGCGAAGCGGTGCAGATCATCCCGGAATTGCAGCCGCAAGAGCAGGATTTCGTTTTCGACAAACTCGGCATGTCGGCTTTCGAGGGAACGCCGCTCGCGCTCGCCATGCGCGACGCCGGCCTTTCGGCGCTGGCGATCTGCGGCATCGCCATGGAAATCGGCATCGAGCCGACCTGCCGGCAGGCCGCCGACCTCGGCATCGTTCCGATCCTGATCGAGGATGCCTGCGGCTCCGGCCATGCGGAAGCGGCAAAACGTTCAGTCGAATCCCTTCGCTTCATGGGCGATACGATCATCACCAATACGGAAGAATTCCTGCAGGCTGTTGCCCCCTCACGGTGATGTCCACGGTTGACCTGCGCATATGCCCTCTAACTAAAGCCGGGCTTGTTTGCGAAGGAGGCTATGTTGGCGGCACTTATTGAAGACTACGCCCTGATCGGAGATTGCGAGACCGCGGCACTCGTCTCCAGGAACGGCTCCATCGACTGGCTCTGTTTTCCGCGCTTCGACTCCCCCGCCTGTTTTGCCGCCCTGCTGGGCACGCAAGAGAATGGCTTCTGGTCGCTGTCACCAACAGGTGACGATGTCAGCGTCACGCGCCGCTACCGGGACGACACGCTCATTCTCGAAACCGAGTTTCAGACCGGGACCGGCACCGCCATCATGACGGACTTCATGCCGCTGCGCGATGGCACCAGCGACCTGATGCGCATCGTCGAGGGCAAGAGCGGCACCGTCGCCTTCGACATGGAGCTCAACCTCCGCTTCGATTACGGGCGAACCGTTCCCTGGGTCACGCATGGCGAAGACGGCGGCATTACAGCCATTGCCGGGCCGGACCGGCTGACGCTGAACTGCGCCGTGCCGCTCGAAGGCCGCGGGATGAGCACGGTCGGCTCCTTCAAAGTTGCGGCCGGCGAGAGCCAGATCTTCACCCTCACCTGGTCTCCCTCGCATCTGCCGCCGCCGGCCCAGCGGCAGGTGGAATATGCGCTGCCCGACACCGAGGAATTTTGGCAATCCTTCGCGGCGAAGTGCCCAAAGGTGGGCAAGTGGACGGAGCAGGTAAAGCGCTCCCTCATCACGCTGAAGGCCCTGACCTACATGCCGACAGGCGGCATCGTCGCCGCCGCGACCACTTCCCTGCCCGAGAAGATCGGCGGGCCGCGCAACTGGGACTATCGCTATTGCTGGCTGCGCGACGCGACGCTGACCCTGCTCGCCCTGATGAAACTCGGCTATTACGAGGAAGCACACGCCTGGCGCAACTGGCTGCTGCGTGCGGTGGCGGGCGCCCCGGCGCAGATGCAGATCATGTATGGCGTCGCCGGCGAGCGCAATCTGCTGGAATGGCAGGTTCCCTGGCTGAAGGGCTATGAAGGCTCGACGCCCGTGCGCATCGGCAACGCCGCCGCCGAACAGGTGCAGCTCGATGTATACGGCGAGGTGGCGGACGCCATGCTGCAGGCCCGCAAGAGTGGACTGCCGTCGCATCCGCGCGGGCGCGAACTGGCGACCGCCATTCTGCCCTTTCTCGAAAAAGTCTGGGTGGAGCCCGATGAAGGCATATGGGAGGTGCGCGGCCAGCGCCAGCATTTCACCTATTCGAAGGTCATGGCCTGGGTCGCCTTCGACCGCGCCGTCAAGATTGCCGAGGAGGACGGCGAGCCCGAAGCCGCCGCACGCTGGCGAGCCATCGCCGATCGCATCCATGCCGAGGTCTGCGAAAAGGCCTTCGATTTCGAACTTGGCTGCTTTGTTCAGGCTTACGGGTCCAGGGCGATGGATGCCAGCCTGCTGCATCTCGGCATGGTGGGCTTCATCCCGCCTGATGACCCGCGCTATGTCGCGACCGTCGAAGCGGTCGAACGCAAGCTGATGCGGGATGGCCTCCTGCTGCGCTACGAAACGCAGGAGGTCGATGACGGCCTGCCGCCAGGCGAAGGCGCTTTCCTCGCCTGCAGCTTCTGGCTCGTCGATGCCCTTTACATGATCGGACGGCGGGACGATGCGCAGCACCTGTTCGAGCGGCTGCTGGCGATCTGCAACGATGTCGGGCTGCTGGCGGAGGAATACGATCCCGTTGCCGGGCGCATGTTGGGAAATTTCCCGCAGGCGTTCAGCCATATCGGGTTGATCAACAGTGCGTTGAACCTCTCACCGGTAGAAGGGCCGGCGGATCAGCGTTCGGCTTGATGATATGCAGGATGCAGGCGACTCCTACCGGAGCGCAGTGTTTCACGGCTTACCATCTGCTGGATCGAAGCGGCCCATGATCCGATGACACAGATGCCGCCACCTCGGCGGCACCTGCCTTTGCTCATCTCCATGCGGGCCTACATGCGCCCGCTGACGCCGATCTTCGCACCGACGGATTTGTCGCCGTCGCCTTCGATGTTGAGCAACAGCCCGCCATCGATCGACCAGCCTCCTGCCGTCTGCAGCGACAGTCCCGCCGAGATGGAGCCGAACATGCCATTGCCGTCGATTGCCGAGTAACCGACCGAGCCGCCGAACTTCCTGGTCAGGGTCTGGTCGTTTTCCAACGTGGACACCCGGGCGATCTCCGCACCCAGGCTGATGCGCAACTGCTCCTCGGTGAAACCGTCGAGGCCGATGATGTCGCCTTTGTCATTTTCGATCATGTAATCGTCGACCGTTTCCGAGAGATAGATCGCCCGAAGCTTCGGCTCGATCGTCGTGACCGTATCGAGGTTCCAGCGGCCGGTGACAGAGGTGTCGAACAGCCATCGCGACGTGTCGAAATTGCCGTCCCAGAAGGCCGTGTCGATATCATTGGACGAACCGCCATAGAGCAGGCTCGTATCCCAGAACACGCCCTTGCCAATCTCCAGCGAGGCATTGGGGCCGGCGAGCCAGCCATTGCCGGTGAGTTCGGCATCCTCCTCCGTCGGATCGGTCATCCGGTCGTAATGAACGGAGAGGCCGACCAGCGCCTTGTCGGTGACGAGGTAATCGGCGCCGGCGGAAATCATGGCAAAAGCGCCCCATTTTCCGTCATTGTCATTGCGGCTATGCGCCAGGAATTTGCCGTCGATCCAGATGTTGAACGGCGACAGTTCCGCATTGCCGCCGCCTGAGAGACCATCGGCATTGTCGCGGGCGGCTTCCAACTGCGCCAGGCTGGTGGAGAAGCCGAATGTCATCCCCTGGTCCGACGGCATCATGCGGGCGGTGACCGGATCGGTCGCGTTCGCCATCTGCCGACGCTCCAAGAGACCCGGCACCTTGATGCTGGAAGCAATCAGGTTCTGGCGGCTCTGCACGAAGCCATGCACGAGATTATCGACATCGTCGGCGACCTTGGCTGCGTCGAATGTCAGCGCGTAGGTGATCGTGCCGTTGTTGGAAATGCCGAGCGCGCTGGTCAGACGGTAGCCCACCCGCACCTCGCCGGAATAGTGCCCGTTCGGTGTGAATTTCAGATACCAGCCGATCGCGCCGCCGCCGCCCGCCTGAGCGAATTCGCCGTTGACGATGGCCGCCGTGCCGGCATTGGCAGGCTCCACGGAGAGCATTTCGGCCGACACGAAGGGTCCGCCCGTCGCACCGGCGGTAAGGTCCACATTGGCGGGAGACGATCCCGGGGCAACAGTGATCTTCTTGTCGGCAGCGGTAACGGCCCGCGTCTTGACGGTGATTGTATAGTTGGCACTTCCCGTCGCGCCGTTGCCATCGCGAACGCCGATCGTGAATGTGTAATCCTTGACATCGGCGCCCGCATCCACCGGCCCGGTCAGCGCGCCGGTCGAGATGTTGAGTACCACGCCATCGGGCAGATCGCCGTGATCGAGACTATAGACCAGCGCACCCGTGCCGCCTGTCGCCGTGACGGATGCATTGTAGGCCTCACCGGGCATGCCGGTGGTCAGATGCGATCCACTCGCCGGACTGAAAGTGAAAGACCCGGTCGAGGCGGCATCGATCACCAGCGTATAGGCGGCGTCGCCGGAATTGGCCGGGCTGGCGCTGTCGGTCGCCGTTACCGTGAAGCTGTAGCTTCCCGCCACCGTCGGCGTTCCCGAAAGCGTGCCGTCGGCGGCAAGTGTCATGCCCGTCGGCACCGAGCCGCTTGCAACATAGCTGTAGGGGCCGGTTCCGCCTGCAGCGGTGATGCCGGTCGTATAGCCCGTGCCCACCGTTCCGTGCGTCAGGCTGCCGGCCGCAGGCGAAAGCGTCAAGGTCGTCGGCGCCGGCGCGATCACCAGCGTGTAGCTCGCATTGCCCGAAACCGGCGTACTGTCGCTATCGGTAGCCTCGATGCTGAAATTATAGGTTCCATCCGCCGTCGGTGTTCCCGAAAGAGAGCCGTCGGCGCCGACGCTGATGCCCGGCGGCAGTGAGCCGCTCGCAACGTAGCTGTAGGGCGCGACCCCGCCCGAAGCGGTGACGGAATTGGTGTAGGCCGTGCCGACGGTGCCCGCCGTCAAGGTCGATCCGGTCGCCGGAGCCAAGGTGATCGGGCTTGCAGTGATATGGAAATGGTAGGTGTTGGTCGCCGTCCGGCTGCCGCTGTCTGTGACAGTTATATCGACGTCGGCATTGCCGGTCGCCGTTGCAACCCCGGATAACACGCCCGCGGATGTGAACGTATAGCCGGCCGGCAGGGCGTCGCCCGAAGGCGCAACCGTGAATATGTAGGGACCGATACCGCCAGTGGCGACGAATTGCTGGCTGTAGGTCTGCCCCACCTGCCAGTTGAAAGTCGAGCCTGCGGCCGGCGAAAAGCCCAGCGCCTGCGGTTCGCGGAAGACGGTCACCGTATAGCTGAATTGTGTCGTGCCATCTTCGGCGGTGACTTCGACGGTGACCGTATTGTCACCCACGGCAAGGGTGATCTGGCCGGAACTCGCGCCCGTCACAAGAACACCATTGACCTTGACGCTGGCATGAGTGTCCGCCTTGACGGGGCTGGCGGTAATCCAGGCCGTGCCGTTGGGCACCGTTGCCGTATAGGCCTGTGTGCCCGAGGCAAAGGCCGGGCTGAGCGTGCCGTCCGACAATGTCAGGCTCGACAGCGTCGCATCGGCTGAAGGCAGTGCGACATAGGTGAACTGGTCGTCGCTGCCGGTAGCACTGGTGCCGCCAGCATTCGCGACGGTAATGTCGACTGTTCCCGTTCCGGCCGGGGCGGTCGCTCTGATCTGCGTATCGTCGTCGATCGTGTAGGTCGCCACTGTCGCGCCGAACTTGACGGCATTCGTGACGGACGCATCCGCAAAACCGCTGCCGGTGATCGTGACCTCCGTGCCGCCGGCGGTTGGACCGCTGGCTGGTGAGACGGCGCTGACGGTGGGTGCACCGACATAGGTGAACCAGTCGAACGTGTTGGTGGGGCTGGTGCCTCCAGGTGTTGTTACCCTGACATCTACCTTTCCGGCCGCACCGGCGGGCGCCGTCGCGGTGATCTGCGTATCACTGTCGACGTTATAGGTGGCCACCGTCGAGCCGAACTTGACCGCACCCGTCGAATTGGCAGCGAAAAAGCCGAAGCCGTTAATCGTGATGGTCGTCCCACCGGAGATCGGGCCGGATGCCGGGCTGACCGATGATACCATCGGCACAGCGGCGTATAGGAAGCCGCCTGACACTGTCGCAGTGCCACCGGGCGCGGTGATGACGACATTGGCAAAACTTGGCGAATGGGCCGGCGTCGTTACGGTCAGCGTATTCGCATTGACGACAGTCAGCCCGGTTCCGTCAATTCCATCGAAGGCGACCGAGGTCGTGCCGGTGAGGTTCGTACCTGTGATGGTCACGGATGTGCCACCGACGGGCGACCCGAATGCCGGGGTGATGGATGTCGCCGTGGGTGGGGTGAGATAGGTGAAACCGCCTGACCCCGTTACCGAGCCGCCCGGTGTGGTGACGACGACATCGACCGCTCCCGTCGCATGGGCGGGTGTGGTCACGGTGAGCGAGGTTCCGGTGTTGGCCGTCACCGTTGCGGACGTGCCGCCGAAAGTGACCGAGGTCACGCCGGTGAAATTCGTGCCCATCAGCCACACCGACGTTCCGCCTGCCGTCGAGCCCGTGTTCGGGCTGACACTCCACAAAACCGGCGGGGCGACATAGGTGAACTGATCGCCAGCCGTGGTGGCGCTGGTGCCGCCCGGTGTTGTGACGGTGACATCGATCGTTCCCGTGCCGGCGGGCGACGTCGCGGTGATCTGCGTATTGCTGTTGATCGTGTATGCGGCGACCGTCGCGCCGAACTTGACCGCCCCGGCGGTGGCAAAGCCGGTGCCGGTGATCGTCACCGTCGTGCCACCGCTGGTCGGACCGGATGCCGGGCTAACCGCCGTCACGGTCGGTGCGCCGACATAGGTGAACTGATCGCCAGCCGTGGTGGCGCTGGTGCCGCCAGATGTCGTGACGGTGACATCGATCGTTCCAGTGCCGGCGGGCGACGTCGCCGTGATCTGCGTGTTGCTGTTGATCGTGTATGCGGCGACCGTCGCGCCGAACTTGACCGCCCCGGCGGTGGCAAAGCCGGTGCCGGTGATCGTCACCGTCGTGCCGCCGCTGATCGGACCGGATGCCGGGCTGATGGCTGTCACAGTGGGTGCGGCGACATAGGTGAACTGATCTGCGGCCCTGGTGGCGCTCGTGCCGCCAGGTGTCGTAACGGTGACATCGATCGTTCCGGCCGAGCCGGCGGGCGAGGTTGCGGTGATCCGGGTATCGCTGTCGATAGTATAGTTCGCGCTCGTCGCGCCGAACTTGACTGCACCGGAGGGATTTGCAGCAGAAAAGCCGGTACCGGTGATCACCACCGACGTGTTGCCGCCGGTCGGGCCGGATGCCGGGCTCACCGCCGTCACGGTCGGCGCAACCGCCACAAGACGGCACCCCATGGTAACGTGCATCACACCGGATTGCGCGCCACTGTAGGCGTAGGGATAGTAGCTCATATTCGCCACCAGTGCCTGCGTTCCGCTCACCGACAACTCTGTTCCTGATGCGGAATATTCGAACAGATTGACGTTATCGTCAGTCATCCCGACATAGGGGGGGGTGATAACGCCCGCCAATTCATCGCTGCTACTATTAGTCGAAGTAGCAGAATAGAAGATTTCTTCATTGGCATTGAAATTGCTGTAGTTGAAGCTCACCCCATCCTGTCCGCCGCCGAGGGGCGCAATCGTTCGTCCGCCACTCCAATCGCTGTTGACCTGATTGCAGGCGTTCGACAACGCGAACGCTTGCCCGGCAAGAAGCGTCAGAACGATAGCCAGGACACTCCGCCGCAACCCGCGCGACATGATCGCAGCAGCCGCGATCCAGAGCGATCGAAAGAATGCGCGGAGCCTATGAGCTGGATCTCTAGAAATATCCCGGGCAGCGATAGTGTTCGCCGCTTCGCTCGGACGCCCAGGCAATTTCCGCATGTACAAACCCATCCCATGAAACCGAAACCCACGAGGTAACGAGCGCGCTCCCAGGCCGGTTCCGGCCTGAAACTCCTCAACTCAAAGCGCGCACCGCCGGCCATCAAAGGCTGAATCTAAAGTACAATTTTCTAATAAAGGTAGAAAAATCCCCCAAGTTCTCGCGTATCGCGCTTGGGTCGAATCGTCAATTCGCGATTCTCTTCAAAAGTGAACAAGAGGTTGAAACACCCCAAAAAAGATCGCGAGTACTGGCATGACGGAGGCTGCTCGGTTTGCCGCACCCGGAGATTTCTACAGCGGAATAGCTCGACTATTCGAAAATCCGAACGATTCATTCGTTTCCCTTTTGTACTCTCAACCCCTTCCATTTCATGATGACAACAGCCATATTCCGCGCATGGCAAAATCTCCGAAGAAATCCCCCGCTTCGAATGGCTTCGAAGAAGCCCCCCAGTCGTCGTTTGAAGGTGCGCCGCTCAGCGGCAGCGTCTCCGATTGGGTGAAGCAGCTCGAGGCCGATGCCGAGCAGGCGGGCGTCGAGAGCCAGCGCGAAATCGCCTCCAAGGCGGGCAAGCACCGCAAGAAGGTGGAGAACGAGGCGCGCAAGCATACCGAGGCTGTGAGCGTCAACAAGAAGGCCACCATCAGCAAGACGGCGCGTGGCGTTTCCATCGGCGGTTCGTCCGACCCGAAGACGCGCGCGGCCGCCGGCCTCAATCCCGTCGCAGGTCTCGATATCTCGCTGGAAGATGCGGGCAATCTGGCGCCCGGCAGCGTCACCGCCACAGTCGAGGCGCTCTCGGCGCTGATCGAGAGCGGCAACCCGCTGCACAAGAACGGCAAGATCTGGACGCCGCACCGCCCTGCCCGGCCGAACAAATCCGAAGGCGGCATTACCATCCGCATGGATTCCGAATACCAGCCGGCCGGCGACCAGCCGACGGCGATCCGCGATCTCGTGGGCGGACTGGAAACCGGCGAGCGCAGCCAGGTTCTGCTCGGCGTCACCGGATCGGGCAAGACCTTCACCATGGCCAAGGTGATCGAGGAAACGCAGCGCCCGGCGCTGATCCTCGCGCCGAACAAGACGCTGGCCGCCCAGCTCTATTCCGAATTCAAGAATTTCTTCCCCGACAATGCGGTGGAATATTTCGTTTCCTACTACGATTATTACCAGCCGGAAGCCTATGTGCCGCGCTCCGACACCTATATCGAGAAGGAAAGCTCCATCAACGAGCAGATCGACCGCATGCGCCACTCGGCGACGCGCTCGCTGCTCGAACGCGACGATTGCATCATCGTCGCTTCCGTTTCCTGCATCTACGGTATCGGCTCGGTCGAGACCTATACGGCCATGGCCTTCCAGATGAATGTCGGCGACAAGCTGGACCAGCGCCAGCTGCTGGCCGACCTCGTGGCCCAGCAATACAAGCGCCGCGACATGGATTTCCAGCGCGGCTCCTTCCGTGTGCGCGGCGACACGATCGAGCTCTTCCCGGCCCACCTTGAGGATGCCGCCTGGCGCATCTCCATGTTCGGCGACGAGATCGACTCCATCACCGAATTCGACCCGCTGACCGGCCAGAAAACCGGCGACCTGAAATCGGTGAAGATCTACGCCAATTCGCACTACGTCACGCCGCGCCCGACGCTGAACGCCGCCGTCAAATCGATCAAGGAGGAGCTGAGACTTCGCCTCGCCGAGCTTGAGAAAGCCGGCCGCCTGCTGGAGGCCCAGCGCCTGGAGCAGCGTACCCGCTACGATATCGAAATGCTGGAGGCCACCGGCTCCTGCCAGGGCATCGAGAACTATTCGCGTTACCTCACCGGCCGCGACCCCGGCGACCCGCCGCCGACGCTCTTCGAATATGTGCCCGACAATGCCATCGTCTTCATCGACGAAAGCCATGTCACCGTGCCGCAGATCGGCGGCATGTATCGGGGCGACTTCAGGCGCAAGGCGACGCTGGCCGAATATGGCTTCCGCCTGCCCTCCTGCATGGATAACCGGCCGCTGCGCTTCGAGGAATGGGACGCCATGCGCCCGGATACGATTGCCGTGTCGGCCACACCCGGCGGCTGGGAAATGGAACAGGCCGGCGGCGTCTTCGCCGAACAGGTCATCCGCCCGACCGGCCTCATCGATCCGCCCGTCGAAGTGCGCTCCGCCCGCAGCCAGGTGGACGACGTGCTCGGCGAAATCCGCGAAACGGCCGCCAAGGGCTATCGCACCCTCTGCACCGTGCTGACCAAGCGCATGGCCGAGGACCTGACCGAATATCTGCATGAACAGGGCGTGCGCGTGCGCTACATGCACTCGGACATCGACACACTGGAGCGCATCGAGATCATCCGCGACCTGCGCCTCGGTGCATTCGACGTGCTCGTCGGCATCAACCTGCTGCGCGAGGGCTTGGATATTCCCGAATGCGGCTTCGTCGCCATTCTCGATGCCGACAAGGAAGGCTTCCTGCGCTCCGAGACCTCGCTGGTGCAGACGATCGGCCGCGCCGCGCGTAACGTCGACGGCAAGGTCATCCTCTACGCCGACAACATCACCGGCTCCATGCAGCGCGCCATGGACGAGACGGCCCGCCGCCGCGAAAAGCAGGTGGCCTACAATACCCAGCACGGCATCACGCCGGAAAGCGTCAAGGCCCGCATCTCCGACATCCTCGACAGCGTCTACGAGCGCGACCACGTGCGCGCCGATATCTCCGGCGCCTCCGGCAAGGGCTTCGCCGATGGCGGCAACCTCGTCGGCAACAACCTGCAGGCCCATCTCAACGCGCTGGAAAAGTCCATGCGCGACGCCGCCGCCGACCTCGACTTCGAAAAGGCCGCCCGCCTGCGCGACGAAATCAAACGCCTCAAGGCCGTCGAACTCGCCGCCATGGACGACCCGCTGGCCCGCGAGGAAGCCAAGTCGATGGAAGGGATCAGACGGAACGCCAAGGCGACCCGCGAATCCCTTCTCCCGGCCGGGGAGAAGGTGCCCGGCAGGGCGGATGAGGGGGCCACGCCTTCCTACTTCGCCAAGCCGCACCTCGACGACATGGGCCACGACCCCACCACCCCAGCCGACAGCAAGACCCTCTTCCGTCGCAACACGCTGGATGAGATGACCGTGGGGCGGACGGAGAAGCCCGTGGTTGGACATGTGCCGGAAAAGCCGGATGCGGCAAAGGGCACGCAGCGGTTTTCACCGCTGCTGGAGGGGCAGCCGGAGCGCGATGTGCGGCCACTGGTGCGTGGGAAGACGGGTGTCGGGAGCTATGAGGATCCGGGCGAGCAGAAGCGCAAGAACCGGACGAAGGGAAAGACTGGCCGGCCGGGACGGTAATGGACGCGGCTCTTCGGCGATTATGAGCGATTTGATGCGGCAAGGTCCTAGTGATTGACGACGTCGGCGCGACTGATTCCGAAATATCAACCCACACTCGCGACTCCTGCTAAACATCCCCTCCGCACCAGAAGGAGCCCGCATGCGCCTGCCCATCCTCATGCTCAGCCTCGTCCTGTCCAGCCTGATCGCCTCTCCCGTTCTCGCCGCAACCTACAAAACCCCGAAGGCCCTCCTCCAAGCCCTTTACACCTTCAACACAGACGCCGCCGCTGACGACGCCCCCTCGCCCTACTCGGCTTTCTTCTCCGACCACCTGAACGAGCTCCTTCAAGCCGACCTCGACAACACGCAGGAAGGCGATGTCGGAGCGCTCGATTTCGATCCCGTCATTGCCGGGCAGGACGGCGAGGCGAGCAATCTCCGGATCGGTCAACCGATCCTGCTGGACGACCGGGCCGAGCTGGAGGTGCAGTTCCGCAACGGCGAAGAGGTGACGCTCTACTACACGCTGGTGAAGGAGCATGGCGGCTGGAAGGTGGAGGATATTGCCAACCAGCAGGGCGAAGAGCCGTGGAGCCTCAGTGCGCTGCTGGGCGACGCGCAATAGGCGGCCCTGAGCGCTTGGCATGTCATTGCCACCGAACCAGCCTTCGAACAACGCCGGGCCCCTCTGAAACGGGCCGGGTTTATTAGCGCCCGGTCATTGCAATGGCCGGCCCGCACCCCATATCCCATCATGGCGGCATATGGAATAAAGCCGCCTTTTGCATCGGTTTCCCGATGCCCTCAAGGGAAGACGCGCTGTCTTCCGACACTCTGCAAAACAGCTTTTTCGCAGCGATCCTGAGCAGCATGGCCGCGCCCGCAAGGGCTGGCAAAGAGCAATGTTTCTCATACGCCCAGACATTTAAGAGACCGTGCTGAAAAAGACCTCTGATGCATTCGATGATCAGCCGTGCATATCCCGCCTGCATCAGGCGTGGCCGCTTATGCGTCCTTGGCAGGAGCCGGAGGCACCAATTTCTGGAGAAACTGCGATGTCCCTGATTTTCCCCAATAGAAGCCGCAGTTTCGACGAGGGCCGCGATGGGGTTCGTTTCTCCGGCTATGACGGCATGTTCGAGGTGCGGTTTCTGATCGAGGCGAGCGCGCTGCGCTCCATCGCCCAGACGGGCCGAACGGAAGCCGAATGCCTGAGCGCCTTCGATGCGGCGCGCCCCGCCATTCTGGAGGCCGCATCCGGTCTCTACGGCCGCGGCGGCAAGGACCGCTATACGCTGACGGAGAGGGATATCCGCCGCTAAAGCATGTCGCGCAATAGTGCGCAGCGGTTTGCGACAACGATATGCGCGAGACAAGGACGTAAAGCGTGGCGGGCGAATCCTGGAGATCGCGACACGCTTCAGTTTCACGCCCGGGATGAACCGGCACGGAGATGAGACATGTCAGTCAACAGAAAACATCTGAGCGTGGTGGACAAGCGTGCTCGCCCCGAAGACGCCGATCTCGAAACGGCTGTCTACGATGCGCTTGCCCATACGGGCGATCTCGACCCGAGCTATATTTTCGTGACGGCGCACGGCAGCGACGTCACGCTCGCGGGCTGGGTTCACGTCAGCGAGGAAATCTCGCTCGCCGAGCAGGTGACCCTGCGGACACGCGGCGTGCGCAGCGTTCACAACGAACTGTCGCGGGATCTTTAGCGCACCCATTCGTCTCGGCGCGGCTGCGCGCCGACCTCCGGCAAAGCTCGAACGCAGGCCGGAGGCGAGGAGCCCGGCCCCAGCGCCGGGTTCCGCGTTGCCGGGCGCGAGCCGCCCGCAAGCCGAAGCCGGTTCCCCCCACACACGACCGATTCGCGATCGGCCCCAAACGACCGATGGATAAGCTATGCGCAAGAAAATCGACAAGATCACCAGACGGGCCCCTTCCGCCACAGGCCGGCATGACACCGCCAATGAAAACCGCCCTGCCCAAAACCCCTCCGCCAGAGAGATGATCGCCGAAGCCGAATCCGCCCGCGCTGCGGTGGATGCGGCCCGCGATGAGGCGGCTGTGGGGGAAGAGGCCGGCGAAGGCGAAGCGGGCGACAAGACGCCAACCGGCGATCCGCTTCCGACAATGGAAGAGCTGGAACTGGCCCGGGACGATCACAGCAGGAAGATCGTCGGAAGAGAGGCGGATGGGGAGGATTGAGCTGCACAGGCGCGGCGGATACCTTGCAAGGCAGGCTCGGAAAGCCGAACCTGCGCGCCAGCATCGCCAAGCGGCTGCATTTTCTGTAGTGTGAATCGACAGAAACGCCACCGACCGGACTCGGACAACAAGCAATGCCAGAACTGCGCATCAACCCCTTCCCCTCGCCCGATGAATTCGCCGCTCTCTGGGCCGCCGCCTGGGATGGCGCGCGGGCGCCGGATTTTACCGGCATCCTGCCGCGCAGCCTTGCCCATGTCGGCGCCTATGACGAGAACAGGCTGATCGGCTTCGTCAATGTCGCCTGGGATGGCGGCATTCATGCCTTTATCCTCGATACCTGTGTGCATCCGGATCTGCGCCGGCAGGGCATTGCCACACAGCTGGTGATGGAGGCGACGCGGATCGCGCGGGAGCGCGGGACGGAATGGCTGCATGTCGATTACGAGCCGCATCTTCAGGGCTTTTACCGCGCCTGCGGCTTCAGGCCGACCGAGGCTGGGCTGATACAGCTCGGCTAGACGGGGAGACCCTACGACAGAAGTGGGCGATAGCCGCCGCCGGGTTCGCGCCGGGTCAGGAAGAAATGCAGGAGGTTGGCATAGCCGCGGGCATCGTCGATGGCGCGGTGCGTGTGCTCGATATTGCCGAGCCATTCGCGCGGATAATGGGCGATATCGCATTCCCAGGGGCTGCGGCCCGTCGCACCCGCCACCAGCGACAGGATGCAGAGCGGCGGATGGCGGAACAGGCGGTCGGCGATCCACGGCCCTTCGAACAGCGGCCGGCCGGTGAAGCGCTTCAGGTAATGATCGAGCCAGGGGCCGTCGAGCGCGACCGGATGCGCAGCGAAGATCGGCTCGGCGCGCAAGGATTTCACCCAGGCGATGAAGCGGGAGATGACCTCGGCTGCGGGCTCGGCATTATCAGTCGCGGCGGCAAAGGCTTGCGGATGGGCCTGCCAGAAAGCCATGGTCACAGGGTCGCGCCCGGCTCCCTCGAGCGGCTGCAGCACGGCTTCGAATTCGCCGACGATCCGGCCGGTCTCGGAGAGGGCAACGGAGGCGAAGGAGAGCATCGAATGGGTGCCCGGTATGGGGCCGTCGAATTCGCAATCGGTGACGATGTAGATATGCGGCACGCGCGATGTGCTCCCAAGTCTGCTTTGGTCTTGGAGTGAGCATAGCCGGATATTTGGCTATTGCCATGGGGGCGTCCCACGATAGTCCGTCGCCGTCGCCTCTCTCCCCGAAAAGCCAATCCGGGAGCGAAAGTGCCACCCAGCCCACAAAAAAATGCCCGGCCACATCATGACCGGGCATCCTTCGACCCACGCTGCGATCAATTGTTATGTGAGGCGCAGGCTTCGTCCATCGGGGTGGCGTTGCTGGTGCCGCCCTGCGTCTGCAGCTTGCCGGAGCCGGTGCCTGAGCTGCTGGCGTGGTCAGGGCAGTCGGGCTTTTTCATCTTCATCGCGCCGCCCGTCGTGCTGCCGGTCGTGGTCTTGTCCATCGCGGCAGGCTTCTTCTTCATATCGGTGCCGGCGCCGCCGCCGGAATCGGTGGTGTTCTTATCCATGGTGGCGCCAGTTGGAGCCGGGTTGGACTGGGCGAAGGCTGATGTGGCCATGCCGAGGGCGAGCAGCGAGGCTGCGACAATTCTCATGCGCATTGGCATTCTCCTAGGTGGATCAGTTGGTTGACCCATATGGAACCGCTGGTGATGGCGATTGTTCCCCGGCGATGTCCACAGTTTTCTCCTGCGCAATTCCTGGACGAGCTGGGCTGCAGGTTTCAATCAAGCTACATTAGCCAGATCGCATGCGCCGGAGGACGGATATTTCCCGGATACCTCATCGAAATGGCTGAAGCGACACGGTCGGAGGAGACGAAGGCCGCATAAGGAGGCAGGCGGAAACGAGCCGCCACGCCCATCATCTGATCTCAAGCCCGGAAAACCCCACCGGGCTTTTTTCTCGCGCCGTCGTACCGGGCATTGGCGGCAATCCAGAAACGCGGGCCGTAGCGGAGGCGAGCAAGGCGGATTGACGGGAAAAAGGCCGGCTGCCGGCCCCTATTTCCCGAGATAGGTCTGCAGGAAGTCATGAACGGTGGCGATCGACTGCTCTGCCGCAGCTGCATTATATTCCTCCACATGCCCGAACACCGTCTTCGGTTTCGTCATCGCCTCATCATCGAAATCGTGGCGCGCGCCCGGATAAACATGAAGTTCGATCGGCGGCCCCTTGCCGCTGAGATTGGCGATCCGCCTGCGGCATTTCTCGGCCGGGCTCCAGTCATCGAGTTCGCCGACCATGATCAGCGTCGGTACGGTCGCATCGCTCTCATGCACGGCACAGACGGGATAATAGGCAACCGCCGCCTTGAACTTTTCATCCATCAGCTGCTCGTTCCCGTCGATCTTCGTCGCCTCCAGCGTCGCAATCCCGCCGGCCGAAAAGCCCATCAGCGCCACGCGGCTGGCATCGATGAAGCCCTGTTTCGACAGGAAATCCAGACCGCCATAGGCATCGAAGACGCGATCGGGAAGATAGGTCTTGCAGGTATTCTTAATGTTGCGGGTGGTGAAACTATCGACGACCAGCACGGCATAACCCCAGGAGGCCAGCTGCTCCGGCCAAGCATCCTTCACGTGAGACCTTATACCGCCGCATCCATGCATCAGCACGACAGCCGGAAACCGCCCGTCACCCTGCGGGCGGGTCAGATAACCGATCAATGGAGTCGCCTGCAGTGATGGCAGCGCCTCGCCCTGTTCCTTCGCCTTGCGCTCCAGAAACGGGCTTGGCTTCACGACGGCGCTGTCGAAGTGAACCAGCTCGTCGGCATAAGCCTGCGGCATGAAGTTCAGGGAGACGACGAGGCGGAAGAAGAGCCGCGCGATTTTCACTGAATGACCTCTTGGCGGATGGATGGCACGACGTTGACACCTTCACCACGCAATTTGGGTGAAGCGACGATCAAGGCAATGCGGCGGAGAGGCGCATGTTCCGGCGACCGCTGCTGGTATGGAGCGGTCTCACGGTGGGTGACAGCGATTGCGGTTCAAACAGGCCGATCACCGAGAAGATCACAGAGGTCGAGCGAGATCCCGCATGGCGGCGGCCGTCAGCGTTTCCATACGCTCCCTGAGCGCCTTCTCATCCACATCCTTGCCGGCGGCGCGGATATCCGCAACCATCTTGGCGATCACGCCTTCATCATCGGCGCCGGTCAGCCTGAGATCAATGATCTCGCCGATATAGGCCTCGCTGTCTGCGCCCGTCATGCCGCTGACCCAGCGGGCGAGCAGTCGGTCGCTGCGCGATCGCACCTTGAAAGCCATGTCGGAATCCAGGAAATACATCTGCTCCAGCGCCTTCTCGCGATCTTCGAATACGGTCATGAGGAAAGCTCCCCCGTCGCATTCGTGGTCTCCAGCAGCTGGTGGAGAAGTGCGGGCTCGATCCTCACGATCCTGCGCAAGCGGCTGCCTTCCGCAATCGAGGGCAGATGAATGAAGGTTCCGACGCGTCGGTAGGCGATGCGCGAAAGACCCTCGATCGGCTCCTCATCCTGCACGATCTTGTAGTCGCCGGCCGGATGGATCTCACCAACGAGATCGGGCAGCGTGAAGGAGGCGGAGAAATGGACGATGGTGTTGGTTGTGCGTGTTGACGATGCGTAGGCTGACATGGCGACAGGCTCCAGGTGAAGGCCTCTGACCGCAGCCCGGTGAAAAGCCTCATCGGGCTACGGCATCGGTCTGGCAATCGAAATTCGGAAGCGTGACTGTCTTCAAGTCTCTGACACCGGCGAGAACCATACGGCCAAACGACGACCGGATATCATTGCGCTCCAATTGAGTCGCGATTAGGACGAAAATATAAAACAGCAGTTTTATCGAGTTTTTACACTTATACCCAAAGAATTTTTTAAATATAATTGAACAATTACAACAGGAATATCAAATAAAATAATAAACAAAACGCAGATTTTTTATTGTGTTATTATTTAAGCACGCGAAATCGCGTGCTTTTTTAAAAGATTGGAATTCGTGATGCAAAATATAACATGGCTTCGCCCCGGCCTGTGGGGCGCCGTGTGCGGCGCGGCCGCATTGGCGATTGTGGGTTTCAGCTGGGGAGGCTGGGTGACCAGCGGCAGCGCCCAGAAAGCCGCCGGTATCGAGCGCACCTCGGCGATCGCCGCCGCGCTGACACCCTACTGCCTCGACCGCGCCAAGAGCGATCCGGCCTCGGCGCAGATCATGGCCGAGCTGAACTCGGCCGGCACCTATGGACGCAGTGACATCATCAAGAAGGCCGGCTGGGCTACGCCGCTCGGCACCACCGAACCGAACGCGGACCTTGCGCAGGCCTGCCAGATTGCTCTTGGTAAGCCGAGCTGAGCGTTTCGCCCCCGCAAAAACGAGGCCGGCGAGAAATCCCCGGCCGCTTGCCCCACCGACCGCTCACCCAGGCCACCCGCTCGCCAATCCTTCCCGGAGGATGATCATGCACAGACAGAAATTCGCCTGCGCCATGAGCGCAACGATCTCTGGCTGCGATCAGGCGCCATGACCGTCAATCCTCGTCCGGCAGCGACAGACCGCTGAAACCATGGGAATACCCGCCTTCGATAGCGATACGGCACTCCATGCAGCGCCAGCGCAGGACCGATGAAGGGTGGCGGCTTCAAGACACGAACAGGAGGCATGCAACATGCCTGGAAACACACCCGACAAACCCGCCTCTCATAGGGATGGAAGGCATCACAACGCCAATGCGAAGCGCCCGGCAAGGAGCCCCTCGGCCGTGGAACTGATCGCCCAGGCCACCGCTGCCCGCGCCACCCTGAACGGCCACCAGCCCGGACCGTCAGACAAGGCTCCGGCCGGCAATGATCTTCCGACAATCAAAGAACTCGAGGAAGCGCGCGACGACCACAAAAAGAAGATCGCCACCGAGAGAGAAGCCGACGGGAGAGCACGCGAAGCCCACAAGAAAGCCCGCGCGGCTGATGGGAAAGACCAAAAATCCAAAGAAGAAACCGAGGCGCGAGCAATCCGCGCCCGGTGGAGGCCCGCGGCATGAACGGCAGGCTCAGCGCTGCAGCCGGATCGCCGCCTGGATCAGATCCTGATGGAAGCGATGGTTGCGCAGATCCCCAGTCATCGTGACCAGCCTTTCCCGCGCCAGCCCCGCCGGCTCTCCCCGCGTAAGCATCCCGTCGATCAGGATCTCCTGCGCCGAAATCATCTGCCGGTCGGCAACCACTTGCCGGCGCGCAACGTCCAGATCCTTCAGGGAATAGGTCATGGACAATCATACCACATGCCGGACATGCTGTACGGAAATCCGTTGGGCTCACGCCCCTGCCATCCGGGTGGCTACAGCATCGGCCTGAAAATCGGAACCATGCGCGCGAGCAAGGCCGGATGATCTCCTGCGGCGATGGTTCCCCTACTCCGCAGCCTCCCCGCGCTGCGGCTCCACCACCTCCACCTCCACCTCCACCTTTTCCAGCGGTGCCAGAACCTCCACCTCATACGAGTAGCCCTCGAGCATCGTATAGGTATGCTCGATCGTCTGGATCTGCTTCTCCGTCTTGCGGATGGCGTCGGCGATGGCTTCGCTGCGGGCGCGCAGCATGGAGCCGAGCACGTCGGTTTCCGGGCGGCGGCCGAGGCGGTCTATGTGTTTGCGCACGCGGGCGCGGTGGCGTTCGAGCTCCAGGATGTGGAAGCGGCTTTTCACGATATCGTCCGACAGCTTGCGGCGCATCGCGGCCACGGGGTCGAAGCTGCCGGGTTCGCGCTCGTCGAGGATCACCTCGTTGACCAGCGATTCCAGCATCAGCACGCCTTCGAGATCCCTCGGGTCGGCAAGCTGCGGGTCGTAGCCCGTATCGTCATAGACGCGCCGGCGCACGGGATCCTGCAGCAGTTCGTAGGCGATCTGCAGCCGGTTGAAATGATCGGAGTCGCCGCCGGCATCCGGATGCGCGCCCTTGGCCGCCTTGCGCCAGGCAAGCCTGATCGCCTCGCCATCGGCTTCGCGCTCCAGTCCAAGCATGGCATAGGGATCGATCACGCCGGCACTTCCTTCATTCACTGCTTCGTCCCTCCGAGACCTAACCGCAGGCTGGCGCCGCATCAAGCCCCGAAACACCCTGCCATAATTGCGGCAGCTCGGGACGAAATTGTGGAACGCGGCTGATTTTCCCACAGGCAAGGGGTTAACGGGGTGCAATTTCTGCCGCGCTGGTCGGCGGGAGAGTGGAGGATGGGACCAAAGCCAGGCGAAAGAACAAACGGGCAGCCCCTGCGGGCCACCCGTCGTCTTGAGACGTTCTCGATCAGTTGCCTGGCTTGTTCTTGATCGCCGCGTCTATCTGCTTCTTCACGGCATCCAGGTTGAAGGAGGCCGGATCCTGCATTGGCGGGTAGTCGACCGCCGTAAGCGCGAGTTTGGCGACTTCCTGCTGAACACTCACAAAGCGCCAGAACTCACGAGCAAAGAAGTCGTTCATGTAGCCTCCACCCAGGTCATTGAGGCTTTGTTCGCCAATCGACGGTGTTCGCTCGAAGGGATCCTGACGGATATTGACCATGGTGGGCATATCAGTCGTTACCTTTCCGCCGGGCCAACCCTGCGGCTGTTGAAAGAACTGAAACTTGAAATTGTCGAGGCGTACGGCCCCCAGAGCAGGGCCACCGAAGTAGAAAAACTCATGACGTGCGGACGGCGAATTGCCTTCCAGCAGGTCCAGCTGGTTGTAGCCATCGAGGTGGTTCTTGTAGGTCACGTCGCCCAGCTTCACGCCCTTGAGCAACTGGTCGGTGATGTTGGGATTACCAGCCGCCGCCACCAGCGTGGGGAACCAATCCAGGGCGGAGAAAATACCGTTCTCGACCGTGCCAGGCTTGATCCTGCCCGGCCAGCGGATGATCGCTGGTGCGCGGAAGCCGCCCTCCATCACGGTACCCTTGGTGCCCTTGAACGGGGTCATGCCGCCGTCAGGCCAGGTAAAGACTTCTGCGCCATTGTCGGTCGTGAAGACGACGATGGTGTTGTCGGTCTCGTCGGCGTCCTCAACGCATTTCAGGATGGCACCGACGCTATCGTCCAGCTGCGCCACGCCGGCTTCTTCGAGACCATAATTGGTCTCGCTGTTCATCAAAGCCTGGTATTTGGGAGACAGGAATGTCCAGACGTGCATGCGCGTCGTGTTGTGCCAGACAAAGAACGGCTTTCCGTCGGTCTTGGCCTTGTCCATGAAGTCGCAGGAAGCCTTGACCAGCACTTCGTCGAACGTTCCCATGTCGTATTTGGCCTTGGGCGTTATGTCATGCATGTTCGGCACGTTGGACATATCAGGGTATGGCGCCAGCGGGCCTTCGTCGATGATCCGCTGCTTGCCGATCTTGCCCCAGCGCGGCTGCTGGGTCGCGTCATCAGTATCCGTAGCAAAGGTATGCACCAAATTGCGCGGCCCGACTTTGTCACGGTACGACTGGTCATTCGGGAACGAATACCAGTAGGGGTCCGACATCGCATCGAGGTGGTACAGGTACCCGAAGAACTCGTCGAAGCCATGGAGAGTCGGCAGGAACTTGTTCAGATCGCCGAGGTGGTTCTTGCCAAACTGGCCCGTGGCGTAGCCCTCGGTCTTGAGGACGGCGGCGATGGTTGCTGCCTTGTCCGGCATGCCCACATCCGCACCCGCCTGACCGACAGTCGTCAGGCCGGTGCGCAAGGGGATCTCACCGGTGATGAAACTCGCCCGGCCGGCCGTGCAGCTCGCCTCGGCATAATAGTCGGTGAACATCATGCCCTCGGACGCCAGCTTGTCGAGGTTCGGCGTCTTCCCGGACATGATGCCCCGGTGATAGGCACCGAGGTTGAACCAGCCAACATCGTCGCCCATGATGACAAGGATGTTGGGTTTTGACTGCGGCTGCTGCGCGACTGCCGGTGCACCCAGCGCGGTCGCGCATGCGGAAGC
This sequence comes from Rhizobium sp. 05L429, assembly GCF_056397645.1. NCBI lineage: Bacteria > Pseudomonadati > Pseudomonadota > Alphaproteobacteria > Hyphomicrobiales > Rhizobiaceae > Rhizobium > Rhizobium sp. 05L429. Next base: position 121,520 of record NZ_JBFTNV010000004.1, read on the forward strand.
CAGCAGACCAAAGCAAAGGTTTCGCATGGTACTCATGGTGTATCCTCCGTTGAGTTTGCTCGTCGCTCGGCCTTGTTGGCACTGCTTTCTAGAGTAGAAGGATGCCTATCCTCTCGGCCGAAGACGATCTGATGTCGTGACAGTTCGCGGCATGGCGTTGCAGGAGATCGGGTATGTTGGCTACAGGAATGCCGCACTGATTGCTCGCCATAGGGTGGCGACAGGCGTACCCGCTATCGAAGCGTCGATGGCCAGCAATGAAATATTTGCCCCGGCGTCTGCCTCGATGTGAGCAGTCGCCTTGGCAGATAATCGCACATCTTCGCCTTCGCCGCCAGATTGAAGGCTCTCGTCACCACGCTCCGGTGGAATAGGCCCCGGTGCATGATACCCACCGCAATGCCGAACCCACATGATGACCGGTTTGGCGCAAAGCGGTGGCTCGAACCGCTGTAAAGCGGCTGTTGGCACTTGCTACGTCATTCCGCCTTTCTCACCCCCTTTGTCCGCACGCCGATAAAAGGAATCCCGAGAGAACCGGAAGCCCATCAGCCGCAAGATGCAGCTCGCCCCCTTCAGGTTGCAAATCCCCACCATCCCGCAATGGCACAGCCATGCAAGCCTCTGCTAATCTTCCGCCAACCATTTGAATCATCATCAATTCTCGCAACCGCGAAAGCCATGCCATAATATTGCCGCTTGCTTTTTGCCCGAAATGCTGGCACGAACTGCGACACTCGGGCATTTCGCATGCCGGTGACTGGACTGAAGTGGTAATGCCCTTTCGGAGCGCCAATTCCGGTGGGGCGGCATGGGTGACACCCATGCGCGTAGATGTTCTTTCCCCGTACGTGACGTCTCGACTGACCCTTCGCGTCCGGCTTCCAGAGGCCGAAACGCGAAAGCTAAAGCCGTCCGCCTCCCCTCCGCCGGGGGTGCGGATAAACTAACTACCAATGGGAAAAGGACTATCCCCTATGGCCACCAAGGGCACCGTAAAATTCTTCAACCAGGACAAGGGTTTTGGTTTCATCACGCCGGAAGGCGGCGCGAAGGACGTTTTCGTCCACATCTCCGCTCTCCAGGCTTCTGGCATCCAGTCGCTCCGCGAAGGCCAGGAAGTTTCCTTCGACACCGAGCCGGATCGCATGGGCAAGGGCCCGAAGGCTGTCAACATCCAGGCCTTCTGATCTGATTCAGGTCTCTCTGCTTCGGCAGGCGACGGCGCTCCGCAAGGGGCGCCGTTTTTGTTTTGGGGGCGCGAGAAGACCCCTCCACAACCCATCCCCACAGGTGGGAGGGGCTTAACCTGCCGCGCCGTCTCTGCCCCGTCGGTGACCACGGAAAGTGCCGCAAGCTCAACGCTAAGTCCCTCCCCCTTGTGAGGGTCCGAAGGACGGGTCGAGACCCGTGGCTCGACCCCGGCATCCGACAGGATGGGTTGGAGAGGGTTTTTGCCGCATCCTCCGCATCCGCGTGACATGCGCTTGAAGCCATCGGGCAGATGATGCAGTCTGACGGCCTCACTTGGAAGACGATCCGGCTGAGGATGAGCCCGTGCCCAGCGATGCCAGTCTGACGAACATGCCGGCCTGCACGGTCGTCGATCTCCTGAACCGCGGAGATGTGTCGCCGCTCGATTGTCTCGATGCGCTGGAGGCGCGCATCGGCGCCGTCGATGCTGCGGTCAACGCGCTGCCGACCCTCTGTTTCGATCGCGCCCGTACCCATGCCCGCCGGCTGATGCAGCAGCCCCCCGGCAGCCGCGGCCGTCTGGCGGGATTGCCGGTGCCGATCAAGGACCTGACGGATGTCGCCGGCGTGCGCACCACCTACGGCTCGACTGTCTTTGCCGACCACATTCCCGAAAAGTCCGACATCATGGTGGAGGCGATAGAGGCTCAGGGCGGCGTCATCTACGCGAAATCCAACACGCCGGAATTCGGCGCCGGCGGCAATACGTTCAACGAGGTCTTCGGCGCGACCTTAAACCCCTGGAATACCGGGCTTTCTGCCGCGGGTTCCTCCGGCGGTGCAGCCGTTGCCCTTGCCACCGGCATGGCCTGGCTGGCGCAGGGCTCCGATCTCGGCGGCAGCCTGCGCAATCCCGCAAGCTTCTGCGGCGTGGTGGGGCTGAGGCCGAGCCCCGGCCGCGTGGCCAGCAATCCGGACTCGAAGATCGATCGGCTGATCGGCGTCAAGGGGCCTATGGCCCGCAGCGTCGAAGATACGGCCCTGCTGCTCGACGCGATGACCGGCGAAAACCCGGCAGATCCGATTTCCTTGCCGAGGGGCGAGGATTTTCTGGCGGCGGCGCGCTCCGGCTGGCGGCCGGCCCGCGTGGCCTTTTCCGCCGATCTCGGCATCACCCCTGTCGATCCCGAGGTGGCCGCGATCTGCCGCGCGGCGGCTGCCCGTTTCAGCGAGATGGGCGTCATCGTCGAGGAGGCTCACCCGGACCTCTCCGAAGCGCATGACACATTCCAGGTTCTGCGAGGCATGACCTTTGCTTCTAGCTACGCAGGGCTTCTCGATGGCAACAGGGACAAGATGAAGCCGGAGGTGGTCTGGAATATCGAAAAGGGCCTCAGCTATACGATGGCGGATGTCGTGCGGGCGGAAAACAACCGCGCTGCTATGTTCCGGCGCATGAACCTGTTCTTCGATACCTACGATCTCCTTCTCTGCCCGGCCACCATTGTCGCCGCCTATCCGGTCGGCCAGAGATATGTCGGCGAATGTGCCGGCCATACGTTCTCAAACTATGTCGAATGGCTGGCGATCGCCTACGCGATCTCCCTGACGACCGCCCCGGCCCTCAGCCTGCCCTGCGGCTTCACTGCCGATGGTCGCCCCGTCGGCCTGCAGATCGTCGGCCGGCCCCGCGGCGAGGCACGCGTTCTGGCTGGCGCCCGCGCCCTGGAGCTGATTCTCGATCTGCGGCCCGCAACGCCGATCGACCCGCGCACCCCAGCCTGAAGATACTGGGGCCGACGCCCCTCAAAGCCGCCTGCCCTATCCCGCCGCATGATCGCGCGAAAACTCCCGCGCCGCCATCAGCACCGGCATCAGCGCCCGTCCCGCCTCCGTCAGCCGATACTCGACGCGCGGCGGCTGCTCGCCGAAATCCGTCCGCTCGACAAGCCGGTCCAGCTCCAGCTCCCGCAGGTGCTGCGTCAGCATCTTCTGCGAAATGCCCGGCATGTCCCGCTTCAATTGCAGGGTGCGCATCGAAGGCTCGGCGAAGAGGCGAAACAGGATCGGCAGCTTCCAGCGCCCGCTGATCATCCGCAGTACCCGCGTCACATGTGCGACCGAGCCTTCAGGCCCGAGGCAGGCGGCGCGGTCTTCCCGTTCTACAGGCACTTTTAAGTGCGTAATTGTATCGAGCATCGTCCTGTTCTTCTGTGCGTCCATCCACTCCAAGATAGGAAGACCGCAATGGATTTGAAACTCGACGGCAAGACAGCGCTCGTCACCGGCAGCAGCAAGGGCATCGGCGAAGCGATCGCCAGGGGGCTTGCGCGCGAGCGGGTCACCGTCATCGTCCATGGCCGCGACAGGGCGGAGACGCAGCGCGTGGCCCACGAGATCATCGCCGAAGGCGGCCGCGCCCATGCGGTAACAGGCGATCTCACCGTCGATGACGAGGTGGAACGCCTGATCGACGAAGCACAGGCGCTTGCCGGCCGGATCGACATCGTCGTCAACAATGCCGGCGGCTCGGGCGAGCCGGAGGACTGGACGAACAGCCGGCCCGCCTCCTGGGCGTCGGCCTACGACCGCAATGTTCTCGCCGCCGTCCGTGTCACAACGAGGCTGCTGCCTGACATGCGCCAGGCCCGCTTCGGCCGCGTCGTCAATATTTCCAGCCTCGCCGGCCTGATGCCGCCTGCGGGCCGCCCGGATTACTCCGCCTGCAAGGCGGCGATGAACGCCATGACCTCTTCCATGGCGAAGGCGGTGGCGGCCGAGGGCGTGACCGTCAATACGATATCGCCGGGCACGATCCACAGCGGCCGGCTGGACGCCCGCTTCCGCGAGGTCGCGGGTGAGCGCGGCATTGCCGGGGATGCCGCATGGGAAACCGTGGAGCAGGCCGTGCTGCCGCTTTTCGCCGAGGTGCCGGTTGGGAGGGTGGGCACGCTGGAGGAGATCGCCGACGCCGTTGCTTTCCTGGTCAGTCCGCGCGCCGGCTACATTACGGGGGTGAATCTGCGGGTCGATGGCGGGATGTTGCCGGCGATTTATTGATCGCAGGAGGTTGCGCTTGGTCCAGTAGCCGGAGGAAAACGCGTGTCTCGATCATCAACCTGGATCAATCTGTCAGGGATCATTCCGGTCTGTACCATCGCCAAAAACCCCTCCCCAACCCCTCCCCACAGCTGGGAGGGGCTAACTTGAGGCACCGCCTCGCTCCCTCCGGTACGTCGAAGATGTGGAAAGCCGGTGCGGCAGGTTAAGCCGCTCCCTCTTGTGGGGAGGGGTTTGGGGCGGGTCTTCTGGCCTCTTCATCAACTGACCTGTGAGGGTCAGAGAGATTGGACCACCCTCGCATTCATTCCCCACCAAGATAGGTCCCGATATACTCCCCGCGCTTCCAGACCTCGGCGCGCAGCCGGGCCTCGACACCCCTGGATGTCACCGGCCACAGATATAGCATCCTGTCGGCAATCTCTTCGCCCGGCCGCAGGATCGCCTCGATGGCAGTGGCCTCTTCCGCTATACCAGCATAATCAGGCATCGCCAGCAGTTGCCGGTCTGCCACCCCTGCCGCCTCATGCAGCTTGCGCCCGAGCGCAATAAGCACCGCATCATCATCCTCGGCCGGCTTTTGCTCCATCGTGGCGCCACCCGCCTCGATCTCCGAAAGCAACAGCTCGATACTGCGCCCGAGATCGTCGCAAGCCGCCAGCCCCATCCGCCATGTCTCGACGGCTTGCCTGCACCGCGCACGCTCCCGGCCGATCGCGGCAGCGATCTCCTGGCAGAGGCCGCCCGAAAGCTGTGCGGCCCGTACCGAATGTATCAGGTCGTCGGGAATATCCTTCAAGAAAGCCACCCGTCGCGCGCCGGAATGGCTGCCGTTTCTGCCGGCCGGAAGAGTGTCACCGCACGGTGAGAAATATCTGCAGACACAGCCAGTAACGCTGCAATCCGCCAGGATGGCGCGCCGTATGCCAGTGCCTTGATGAAGGTGATGTCGCTCGCTTTGAGCGGGCACGCATGCATGCAAAACTCTCCAGTTGGATATCGCTGCCGTCATAGGGTTGTACCCGGCAACGGCGACAACAAGCAAGGAAATTATTCCTATCTTCGATCACGATCCATATCAGGCGAAACTTTTCAGGGACCCGGAACGCTCGAAAACAAACAAAGATAGGTTTATGTTCCGCCCACTCAGGCCGCCTCGCCGTGGCGCTCGATGAGCTCGGCCCATTCCATGGCCGCGTGACGGCCGAGCACGGTCTTGTCGTTCTCGATGACGGCGGCGACGCGCCGGAAGAGCTCGTCGGCAAAGGGCGCCGGCCGGCCGAATTCGGCATTGCCGGCTTGGCGCAGCGTGGTGCCCCCGGCAAGATGGATGGCCTCGACACTGAACCCCTCGTGATCGCCCGAGAGTTCGGCGGAACCGTACAGCAGCAGGCCACTGTCGTTCCGGCCAAGGACGGGGATGGTGAGCTCATCGAAATCGAACTGCAGACTGAAGGCGTTCATTGACCGATGACCTCCTGATGGAGGTGCGCTTCACGGATGAGCTGGGCCTCATATCGGCCGGCCAGGCAGAGCACGAAGCCGGCGGCAAGGACGAGGCCGGCAAGCGGCTGGAGCATGCCGATGGCATGAAGACGGCGGGCGGCCTGTGTCGATAAAGGCGCTTTGCCCGCTGCTCCCAAATATCCGGATATCATGCGGCAGCTCCTGCATCGGCTTTGATTTCAGCGATGCGGGAGGATGCGATGCCAATGGTTGAGTGATGGAATGGGGTCGGCGGGCCTATGCTGCCAGCGAGCGTATATCCTTGGCCACGTCGGCGAGATCATTGTCGATCTGGTGATCGCGCCCCGGCAGCGAGCAGACGACCGCATCCGGGATCGCCATGGCGTAAAGCTCGATATGCGCAAAGGGCACCGTGTCGTCGTCGCTGCCGTGATAGATGAGCACGGGCATCCCCTCCGGCAGGCTTTCGGAAAAATCGCTGCCCCCGGCCATCTCATCGCTCTCCCATCCGCCGGCACCCATGAAGGGCGGCGCGATCAGGATGACGGCGCCGGGCTCGAAGGCCGGCCACGCTTCGGCAAGCGTGTGGAGAAGCACCGTGCCGCCGAAGGAATGGCCGATCAGGATGGCGCCGTCTTCGAGGGTTTGGAACTCGGTGATAACAGCGGCTTTCCACGCCTGATAATGCGGATCGGCTTCGTCGGGCATGCGCGGGTAACGGATCGTGTAGGCATCGCCGAGTTCGCGGGCGAGGCTGTCGACCAGCTTGTTGTCCCACTCGTCGTGGGTCGTCTCGCCGGCGCCCTGAATGAAGAGGATCTGTGTTGGCATGGATGGTATCCCGGTTGTGACCATCGGGGAGATGGGTCGTTGCGGGAGCGGGGCAAGGGTCTTGCCCGTCCTTCGGACTCCCACAAGGAGGGAGATCGACGAGTGCGGAATTCGACAACCAGATGCCACCAACCTTGGTGGCGGCGTTCAGGGCAGCTTTGCGCTAGACCCGGACAAGCGCGTAGAAATCGCGGGTATCACCTTCCCGACACTATCGCCTTCCACCGATGCGGCGCATATCCACGACGCGGCCATCACGCTGCCGTATGGAAATCTCGAACCGGCTGTTGCCTCTCTGGGCCCGATAAACGAAGAAACGACCACGGCAGTCGATCCGCCTGACGTCCCTGAAACCGCGGCTACGGAGCAGCCTCTCGCCCTGACTACAGGTAATCCCTCTGCCGCTGTTGAGATTGCTGCCGACGCTGATGGAGATCTGGGCCTGCGCGCTTGCTTCAGTCGGCATGGATATTGTTGGGACTGACAGGCCGATAGCCAGCGCTAGTGACAGAAACAACGATGATCTGGACAAGGCATCCTCCCTTTGGATAACGGGCTCCGAACACGCCGTACTCGTTTGTCTGCAGAATTATACAACCTTGGGAATAGGAGCGATAGGGGCGCGTCAGTACGACGCCGTCTCCGCTGCCCGTTCAGCTAACCAGAGGGATATTGAGGACCGGCAAGGACGGCTCGAGACCCGTGGCTCGCCCCCGGAGTCCGGCAGGACAGAGGGGTGACCCACGGGACACCTCCCCTACTCATCCACACACCCTCACCTCGCTGCATCACCCCGCAGCAACCACCTTCCCTCGCCTCAGCAGCACCGCAACCATAAACCCGCAAACCGCCGTCACCCCGCCAACCAGAAACACGCTTCCGTATCCCGCCCGGTCGGCGAGCACGCCCGCCAGCGGCCCGGTCAGCCCGTAAGCCAGATCCTGAAAGGCCGAGAAGCCGCCAAGCGCCGTGCCGCGCAGATGCGGTGCCACGAGATGCACGACTTCGCGCCCCATGGCGGGAAAGATCATCGAGCAGCCGAGGCCGGTCATGAAGGCGCCGATCAGCGCGACGGTGGGATCGGCGGCACTCCAGATCAGGAACTGGCCGATCGCTTCGACCGCAAGCGACACGACGGCGACCGTGAGCCCGCCATAGCGATCCGGCAGATGGCCGAAGACGAGGCGCACCAGCACGAAGCCGCAGCCGAAGGCGGTCAGGCCGAGGCCGGCATGATCCCAACCGAGATCGCGGAAATAGAGGGTGAAGAAGGAGCCGATCGCGGCAAAGCCCATGCCCTGCAGGCAGACGATCAGCCCGTGTACCCAGATGCGGCCGATGACGGCGGCAAGCGGCGGGCGTTCCCTGCCCGGATGGGCGGCAACGGCGGGCACGCTGCGGATCGCGGCAAGCCCGAGCAGGGGCAGCATGGCGCTGACGGCCATCGTGCCGGCAAAGCCGATGTTATCGAGCAGCAGCAGTCCAACAGGCCCGCCAAGCCCAAGCGCGCCGTAGATCGCCGCGCCAACCAGCGCCAGCACCCGGCCGGAGCGCGCCGGCCCGACAAGCCCGATGCCCCAGGCAATGACGCCGACGGCGACAAGGCTTTCGCCGAGCCCGATCAACAGCCGCCCGGCGACGAGAATGGCGAAAGCCGCAGCCGGCGCCTGCAGCGAGAGCCCGGCGGCGAGCGAAATCAGCGCCCCCGCCACATAGAAGACCAGGCCGCGCTGCACGGCGAGCTTGGCGCCCCTGCCATCGGCAAGCCCGCCGGCATAGCCGCGGGTGAGGATGGTGGCGAGGAAAGCGATGCCGACGCCAAGGCCCGCCCAGCCATTGCCGAGGCCAAGCGTGCCGGTCACGAACACGGGCACGACAGGAAGGGCGATCGCAACGCAGAGATAGGAGACGAAAAGGATCGCGGTCAGCACGTAAAGCCGTGCCTGCTCGCGATCATCAGTAAGACGGAAAGCCATGAAAACCTCCTGGCTGTTTCCTCGTCGACGGGCACAAAAAAACGCACTCCGACCGGCGAGGATCGATAAGTGCGTTGCTTGACGTCAAACGCTTACGGCCAGATGACTGGCGTGGATTGGGAGGTAAGGAATATGTGGAGGAGTGTCAATGGGGAGAACGCCGTCTGCGTCGCCAAAACCCCGCCCCAACCCCTCCCCACAAGGGGGAGGGATTCAGCGCGGGACCGCCTCGCTCCTATTGAAACGTCGAAGATATGGAAGGCGCCGCGCAGCAGGTTAAGCCCCTCCCCCTTGTGGGGAGGGGTTGGGGAGGGGTTTTCAGGCAACCACCACACCCATCGGCAAGCATACCCTGCCCTACCCGATCACGGACACCAGCAGCAGCCCAGTCACACGGATTTCGCCACGCCGGCATTGAACCTGGAGCGATCGACAAGCACATCCCTCTTCTGCCCCCACAACAGGCCGGCAACGAGGTTTCTCGCCTTGATGCTTTCGAGCTCCAGCCGGCGCGCCAGCTTGCGCAGCTTGCTGAGAGGTAGGAAGACCAGATCCTTTTCCGGGCGCACGAAATCACCGCTCTCGGCCTCACCCTCCAGAAACCGCTGCTGGATGACGGGCGCCGGCTCGATCTGGTAGGCGGCAAGCCAGGAGCGGTGCCAGAAATGCGCATCGATCAGCGAATAGGTGGTGGTCTCAGCCAGCATGCGTTTTGCAGCCTCGGGGCCAATAACGTAGCCTGCCAGCCCCACGCGGTTCTGATAGACGCGGGTCGCGCCAAAGCGGCCGGCCGCGTCCTGCCAGGCGCGCTTGCGATTGAGGATATGGCGCCGCGGGGCGAATTCGAGATCGTAGACGCTGTTCCACGCATCGTTGCGGGCCTCGATATTGGCGAGGACGGCCGTGATATCGTCTGACAGCACCGCGTCGTCTTCGAGGATGAGCATCTTCGCGCCATGCTCTACAACCACCTGCCAGGCCTTGCGGTGGGACAGGAAGCAACCGATGTCCTGCCGCCGCGTCGGGCTCGGCCAGTTGCTGGCAGCCGTCTGGCATTCCTCGACGGTCAGATCGGCAGCTTCGAATGCGTCGAGAAATTCGAAGGACAGGCCGAGTGCAGCCAGCTGCCGGATCTGGAAGCTCCGCCGAACCTCCTCCGCCTTGCGGCTGATGATCAATATTCTCAAGTGAACTCCCTGGCGCCCTATGCCTGCCCTGTCAGCGCAAGCATATAACTGTGTTCCGATGCAAGCAAAAGTGCGGAATTCGCGAGCAGCCGGCGGACGGCAACCCCTTGCTCGGAAGATTGAAAGCAGCGAATTGCTCAGAGAGCAGATAACGAGTAAAATATCGGCCGTTAATTCGACCATAGGGAGTGGGCAATGAGCAGATTGTTGATCCTCTCGGCTGGTGCCATCCTGGCGCTAACCTCCGTGGCGTCCGCTACGCCGGCTATGCAACCGCTGAAGATTTCCAAGGAATGTAGCCAGTACACCGGCGAAACCCCGAGCTTCTGCACCATTACGGAATCGAACCTCGCGGCGATCCCGGCGGGCACCAAGATCTTGTACTATGGGCCGGTGACCGGCAGTCCCCTTTTCGGCAGTAGCACGGCGGTCATTGCCGTCGGAAACGGAGACACGGCGGTCGGGTACTGCGTCACCTACGACACCGCCAGCCCGATGCAGGGAACCTGTGCGTTCCATGCCGGCAGCGGAGCGCTTGCCGGATTCCAGGCGGTCGTCAAGGTCACCGTCGACGACAAGCAGATCTATCACTGGGACGGGGGCTACCTGCTTGGCGCCGCCAAGTGAGAACGGAAGAAATGCTGCTCTCGTCCGGATGTTTGCCGTGAATTGCTGCCCTGACTCATAACCAGTGGGTGACAGTGGCGGCGAGGCAGACAGCCGCAAGGACGTTCGTCGCAGATGGATCGTACCGGGTGCCGCTGATCACCCGGCGGTCATGGCTATTGGCTTGCCGCGTGTCTGTTGGCTGCAGCGCCTGCAGCCACGAAAACTGCTCCTCCGTGAGCTAGAAGCAATTCCGATTCACCTGTGGTCTCCCTTTGGAGACCGTGAATCATGGAGCCGCCGTCAACGGAATCCTCTTTGTGGATCCGGACCCTGGCCTATGCCGCCGGCCGAAGCGAGTTCGTGGCCGCTTCGCGCCAGAGGCGGACATGCCGTTTCGGCGGTGTGCTGGTTGCCGTGCTTCCGTAGGTGTAAACTGCCGGCACTGTTGCATGTTCATGCAAGGCACCGATGATGGGAACCCCCGCACTCGACCGGAAGCTGCTCGCGATCCTGGCGGCGGATATGGTCGGTTACTCGAAGGCGATGGAGGCCGATGAGGCCGGCACCATCAGGCGACTGAAGGCCATCCGCGCCGACCTGATCAATCCCGCCATATCTGAGCGCCACGGCACCGTTATCAAGCTGATGGGCGACGGCACGCTCGTCGCCTTCGACAGCGTGGTCGATGCGGTTGCCTGCGCCGCGGAGTTCCAGAATAGCGTGGCGGCGCGCAACGCCAGTCTGCCGGAGCCTGAGCGCATCCTGTTCCGCGTCGGGATCAATCTGGGCGATGTGGCCCTGGTGGATGGCGATCTCTACGGGGATGGGGTGAATGTCGCCGCGCGGCTGGAGCATCTGGCCGAGCCGGGCGGCGTGATGGTGTCGGGAACGGCATACGATCATCTCCAGGGCAAACTCGACTGGCCGCTCGATTTCGCCGGCAATCAGCAGGTCAAGAATATCAGCCGCCCGGTGCGGATGTATCGGCTGAGGCTCGACGGCAAACGGGCGCGTCGCCCGCTTCTCGCAATGATACCGCGCTCGGCCATGACGGCTGCGGCGGCGATCGTGGCGCTCGCTCTGGCGGGCGGCGCGGCCTGGTGGTTCTTGCAGCCTGAACCCTTCGGCGGCAAGCCGTCGGTGGCGGTGCTGCCCTTCGACAATTTTGGCGGCGACGAGGCGAGCGGGCGTCTGGCCGATGGCCTGACGGAGGACATCATCACCGACCTCGCACGGTTTCCCGAATTCGAGGTGGTGGCGCGCAATTCGACGGAAATTTATAAAGGCAAGCCGGTGGATGCCGGCCAGGTCGCAACTGCGCTCCATGTCGGCTTTGTGCTGGAAGGCTCTATCCAGCGGCAGAGTGGCCGGGTGCGGATCACAGCACAGTTGATCGATGCAAGAACCGGCCACCATCTCTGGTCGGAGAACTGGGACCGGCCCGCCGAGGACGTGTTTGCCGTTCAGACCGAAATCGCGGAGCAGGTCGCCAACCGCCTCGGCGGCGGAGTGGGACTGATTCAAGAAGCCTTGCGGGTTGCGGCCAAACGCAAACGGCCTGAAAACCTGAGCGCCTATGATTATTATCTGCTCGGGTCCGAGAAGATTGAAAATCTCACCAAAGCAGATGCGGAGGCCGCCATCACCTTTCTCAACCGCGCCGTCGAGCTGGACCCGGGGCTGGCACGGGCCTGGGTAGAACTTTACCATGCTCATGATCTGTTGGGTGTGTTCGGTGGCGATCCCGAGGCCAACCGCAAGGCGGCTGCCGATGTGGCCGAACGCGCCGTGCAGCTTGATCCGAGCGACGCCGAAGCACATGCGGTATTCGGTATGAGCCTTGCCAATAAGGGCGACATGGGCCGCGCCAAGTCCGAATTCGAAACGGCCCTTCGTCTGGCTCCCGGTTCGTCCGAAATCCTGACTTTTTACAGCGGCTATGCCGCACGCTTCAGTGAACCGGAACGCGGTGCTCAGATGGTCGACAAGGTCATGCGGCTCGACCCGAACTATCCGATGTGGACGTCCAACTTCTTCTCGCCTGCCTATTTCATGGCGGGCCGATATGAGGACGCGGTGAAGATGCTGGAGCGCATGACGCCCAACAATTACCAAAGGTGGACCTGGGTGGTGCGCAGCAGCGCCCTCGCCGCATTGGGTCGAACCGATGAGGCGAATGCCTCGGTCAGGGAAGCTCTCAAGCGGCACCCGGACCTGACTGTAGAGAGCATGATCAATGAACCCGGCTTGAGCACAATAGAGCGCAGCCGGTTCATAGAAACGATGCCGCTGGCCGGCTTCCCGGCATGCGCCAAGCCCGAGGCGCTGGCGAAATTCGCGAGACCTCTGCGACTGCCGGAATGCGAGGCAGAGAAGGCAACCCCTCTCGGGCGGCTATAGAGCCGGCAGGCGGCGCAACTTTTCAGGAATCCGCCGACTGTCCGGGCGCAAGCCGCCTGCCCTCACTGCGGATAGAGGGTCGAGACGCGCCCGGCGAAATAATAGGCGACGATGCCGATCCATTCCTTCATGCCTATCGTCAGCAGGTCGGCATTGGCTAGCGGATGACCGGCCGACAGCGCCAGGCCCTGTCGTCCATTCGTGCGGTAATCGGCGACCCAGGGGGTAACGTCCATGCCGAGATTGCGGAAGATTGCCACCGCCCGCGGCATGTGGAAACCCGATGTCACGAGCAGGCAGTGGCCGAGGTTCAGCCGCTGCAGGATCGCCTTTGTATTGATGGCGTTCTCATAGGTATCGCGCGATTCCGCGTCATATTCGACACGAGCCGGATCGATATGGAAATCGTTGAACATCCTGGCGATGATATCCGCTTCCTTGACGTAGCCGCCGGTAAGACTGCCATCGCCGCCGGACATGATAACCTTGGCATTGGGATAGACGCCGGCCAGCCGCACCGTTTCTATATAGCGATCGGCCGCGTCATCGAAGTTGTAGCCACCGCGCACGCTATCGACCTTTGTCGCGATCCCGCCACCGAGCACGACGATGCAGGCGACATCGGCAGGTGCGGCCGGCCGTGGAAAACGATCCTCCAGCTCCTGCACGATCAGCGCACCTGACGTGGTGTAAAAGCTCACGAAGACGAGCGCCAGGGACAGCAGCCCGACCGCGATGGCGAGCCGCCGGACATGGAAGATCATCAGAACAATGCTGAGACCGATCAGCAGGAAGCCGAGGGTGACGGGTTGGGACGTGAGCCAGAAAACCTTCGCGAAGAAAAACATGGGCGTGCCGGGATCCTACTGAAATGCGGCCACGAAAGCCTATTCGTGGATTCGGGGCAAGTCTGGTTTTGAGGAGACGTTCTGCCCTCTCCGGTTGATCAGGTCAATCGATGAGGAGAGTTGCGCGCAAGTCGCTATTTCCCCATTCCGCTTCGCCGCTCGCCGCACGAATTTACGGCGGCATTTACGGTAACGTACTTCCCCGCCATGTGCGTGGTGTGTTTAGGACTTGAAGTTGCATAGGGGCGCAGACATTACCCCGCCGGCCATTCGGTCTCGCGTATGCGCCGGAGCCCCGGACATGACGAGAGCCATGATGAGCGGCATCGGGTCCATCGCGCGGCTCCTCGACGGCATAGAGGATCGGAAACGGAGGGGTTTCTGTGAGACATCATCAGGGTGAAAATCTCAGGCAAGCGAAGCGCACGCCCGCCGGATCGCCGGACCGTTTCAAACGGCCCGCGGCCATGCTTGCCGCCACCGTATCGCTTTTCATCGCCTCGGTATCCCTTGGCAGTGTCCAGGCCGCCGATCTTGTTATCGCCGTGCCGAACTGGCCGTCGGGACAGGCGACGGCCAATATCCTGAAGGTCGCGATCGGCAAGAACTTCGGGCTCACGGTCGACCTGCGCGAGATGGGAGAGCTCAATGCCTTTGCCGGGCTGGAATCCGGCGAACTCGATATCCACCCGGAGGTCTGGCGGCCGAATCTCGATGCGGCAATCGAAAAATACGTCGATGAGAAGAAGGCGGTGGTTCTGGCAAAACGCGCCGTTGCCGCCTGGCAGGGCCTCTGCGCCACCGAGGACGCCGAGAAGGCCGGCATCAAAAGCGTCAAGGACCTGTCGGACCCTGAAAAGGGCGCGCTGCTCGACACCGATGGCGATGGCCGCGGCGAGCTCTGGATCGGTGCTGCGACCTGGACCTCGGCGAGCATCGAGCGCATCCGCGCCGCGAGCTACGGTTACGCCAGCAACCTCACCCTGGTGGAGGCGGAAGAGGATGTCGGCATGGCTGCCGTCGATGCAGCCGTCGCAACCGGCCGGCCGATGGTCTTTGCCTGCTACGCGCCACACAACGTCTTCGAACTGCACAAGGTCACACGGCTGAAGGAACCGGCCTACGACCCCGCAAAATGGAAGATAGCGCCCGGCAGCGATCCGCTCTGGATCGAGCATTCGAAGGCCGATGTCGCCTGGCCGCCGTCGGAATTCCACATCGCCTGGTCGGTCTCCTTTGGCGCCAAACATGCCGATGTCGCCGCCTTTCTGCAGAGGGTCGATCTGACGCCGCAGGAAGTGACGGCCATGACTTATGCGCTGCAGGTAGAGCGGACGCCGCCTGCCGACTATGCGCAAAAATGGGTGGCCGACAATGCCGCCCGCATCCAGGGGTGGGCAAAGCCATGAGCCGGACGTTGCAGAAAGCCACCCTCACCGCACTCGCCCTTACATTCGCCGCCTGTATTGCCCTTGCGGCCGGCACGCAGATCTACGATCCCAAGACGCGGCAATGGGTCAATTACGACAAGAACACGGCGCGTAAATATTTCGCCCGCAACAAGCAGGTTCCGGATGCCTTCCGCCGGCAGGTCGTCACCTTCCGCACGGCGGAGGAGCCGGGCACGATCATCATCGACGGCAACCAGCATTTTCTCTACCTCGTGCAGCCGGGCGGCCAGGCGATCCGCTACGGTATCGGCGTCGGACGCGAAGGCTTCGGCTGGGCCGGCATCGTGCGCGTCGGCCGTACCGCCGAATGGCCGACCTGGACCCCGCCTGCCGAAATGGTGGCCCGCGACCCGAATGCCGCCAAATGGGCGGCCGGACAACCGGGCGGCCCCGACAATCCGCTCGGCGCCCGAGCGCTCTATCTCTATGCCGGCGATGCCGACACGATCTACCGCATCCACGGCACGCCGGAATCCTGGTCGATCGGCCTCGACGTATCCTCGGGCTGCATTCGCATGAACAATGACGACATCATCGATCTGCACTCACGGATAAAGGTCGGCGCCAAGGTCATCGTCCTGATGCAGGGCGCGGCCCTCTACAAGGGTGTTTGAACGTGGGGCGTCTGAAACGGGGGACTAACATGCGCATTTCCTTGGAGAGCAGGCCGCTTTGCGCCCTGCTCCTTTGCTCGCTATCGGCGATCGCAGCCTGCCAGTCTTCCCCGCCGCCCGACCAGATGTCGCGCACGGCGGTGCAGACCGCACCCGCCGACCTGCAACTGCTCTGCGCCGATGCCGCCGCCAAACAGGCAGGCCTCGACCGGGCCAAGATCCTGCCGACGGGATCGCGCCCGGTGGATGCCGGCGGCTTCAGCGTCGATCTCGATGCCTCGGGCCGCAAGTTCAGCTGCGTCATCGACAATATGGGCATCGTAAAGAGCGTTCAGCCGGCGTGAGCGCGGCCGCAGTTGCGCCGCAGTGCCACGGGGCAGCCGCGGCTATTTGAACTCGTCATAGAGCGAGAGCAGCGAGGCCTGTTCGGCAATCGTCCTCTTGATCGTTTCCGCCATTGCCGGCTTCCTGCTTTCCGCGTCGACGGCGTCCTGGAAATTCTGCAGCGCTTCCTTGGAGGCCTCCAGGGCCTGCGCCCGGATGCGCTCGGCCATATCGGCATCGAGATGGCCGACCTTGAGCGGCAGAAGGATCTTCAGGCCCTCGATGATCTCGTTCTTGTCGATCGCCCCCTTGGCGGTCGGATCGAAGGTCGACCAGCGTTCTTCTGCGGCATCGATATCGAAGATCCTGTTATCGGCATCGGCCAGCCGCTTCTGAGCGGCCATGTATTCGTCCTTGCTCATCAGCCCGTCGCCGTCGATATCGGCATCGTCGAGCGTTTGCTGGGCGGTGCGATCGTAGAGTTCGGCCAGCAGCTGATCATCCGTTTTTGCCGGAAGCGTGTTCACCAGTTCCCCGCTTGTCCTGTCGTATTTCCCCTCGCCGTAAACGGAGACGGCGACCCTGGGCATATAGCTGGGCACGTTGCGGGTTGAATTATCGGAGCCGACGATCATGGTGCTTCATCCTTCTGTTTGGCGTGTGGATGCGCGCAAACTGGAAAGCGGAGCTTGCTTGAAACTGGCTGAAAACGTGTATCTTAGCCTTGTGTTACAACTGTAACGAAATTCCCGGAAACAGGCGGACCGGCCTATTCTCCTGCCTGCACAGCCGGGGGATAGGCAGCACTTCCCTCCCCGCCGAGCCGCTCCAGCATGATCTCGATCAGTGCCCGCACCTTGGCGGGCACATGCGGTCCGGGTGGGCGCACCACATAGATTGCGCCCTCATCCAGGTAATAATCGACCAGCAGCGGTACGAGCGTGCCCTTCCTGATCTCGTCGGCGACGATGAACGAGGGCAGCTCCGCCACGCCGAGCCCGGCGAGCGTCCAGCTCAGATGCACCTCGGCATTATCGGTCAGAAGCCGCCCGTTCGGGCGGATCGACACCATGCGCTTGCCGGCACGGAACTTCCACTCCGGAATATGGCGCCCGGAATAGATGATGCAGCTATGCGACACCAGGTCTTCCGGCCTCTCCGGGCGGCCGTTGCGGGCGATGTAATCGGGGCTGGCCACGATGAAGGGCCTGACCGGCGCAATGCGCCGCGCAATCAGCGAGGGGTCGCGCAGTTCGAAGAGCCGGATCGCCGCATCGTAATGCTCGTTGATGAGATCGACGGCCCGCTCGGAGAAGGACACGTCGAGTTCGAGCCGCGGATGACGGCCGGCAAGCTCGGTCAGAACAGGTCCGAGATAGCGCTGGCCGAAGGAGAGCGGTGCGGCAAGCCTGAGACGCCCGGTGACATCGCCGCCGGCATAGGTGGCGACTGCATCCCGCGCTTCCTCGAGTTCGGCCAGGATCCGCCCGCAGCGCAGCTTGAATTCGAGCCCCGCTTCCGTTGCGCTGATGCCGCGCGTGCTGCGGTTGACGAGCGTCGCGCCGAGATCGCTTTCCATCCGCGCGATACGCCTGCTGACGATCGATTTCGAAACGCCGAGGCTCTGGGCGGCACGGTTGAAGCCGCCGCTTTCGACCACCGCCACGAAGCTTCTGATATCATCCAAGTCGATCATCTGCGTTCCACTGAGCGCAACACCCTGTTGACGGAAGCGGGCATTGTGCCGCCCTTGCCCCCGCTTTAACCTGCCACGACTCTATTCAGCCTGATGGCTACTATCATGACGGATGTGGTGTCGCCAATGGCGGCCGCGAGGTCGACGCGCGCTCAGAAACGGCGCGCGCCGCGACGGAGAAGTATTGTCTCAACCAGAATGTTGCCCAAGCCGAAACATATTGGCTGAAACATTTGGCCTGAAACCTATAGGAAGAGCCAATGGCCGACACGCCGATAGCGAGGAACGCCGCTGCCCGATGGAACGACCCCAGCCGGGGCGAGCGCTCTGCCGGGCTTGCTCCGATCGTCGTCATCAAGGGCGGCGCCGAAGGCAATCCGTCGGCAAGACGCCCGCGCGGCGAGGCGCACTATACGGCTTCCATCCATCACCTTCCGGTTCCGGTCCTGCAGCTCGATGCCGCCAGGCTCAGTGCCCTCTTTGCCGGATCGAAAGCCAGGGGCGATGCCGAGCACCTGTTCACCACTGCAGTTTCCCGGGCCGGCCTGTTCATCGCCGATGCCAACGAGATGGCCGTTTCCCTTTTGCAAGCCTCTTCGTCGGACGATCTGGCAGGGCCGGCCAGCTACCTGTTTGCGGCATCGCCGGAGACCATCAAAAGGCTGATACGCGCCTGGTTCGACGGAGCGAAGCTCTTCAGCGAGCCAATGAAGATGCGCAGCTTCAAGGGTGCCGTCCTGGACGTCAAACTGTCGGTCACCTTCTCGCCCGACAGTCTCGACACATTGCTCGTCGTGCTGGAGGATATCACCGGACGGAGACAAGCCGAGGAGCACGAAGTCGACCCGCTGCATACGGCGCGGCTCTGCACCCTCGGCAGGCTTGCGACCTCGATTGCCCATGAGGTGAACCAGCCGCTTGCCGCGATCGTCACGGACTGCGAGACGACCATGCGGCACCTTTCGCGCGACGAGCCGAACCTTGCCAAAATCAGCGAGCTTGCCACGCGCATGGCGGCGAGCGCCCATAGGGCAAGCGAAATCGTCAAGCGCGTCCGGGGCATGGCGAGCGGCCAACCGAACACGCGAATGCCGCTCGATCTCAACGACATCGTCAGGGACGCGCTGTCCTTCGTCCGCCATGAGACCGATATGCATGCGATCTCGCTTTCGGTGGTCTGCCGGCCCGGCCTGCCCACCTTCCTCGGCGACCGCATCCAGGTGCAGCAGGTCGTCGTCAACCTGCTCGTCAATGCCATCGAGGCCGTCGTCAGCGCCGCGAGGCGGCCGCGCCGCATCGAGATCGCCACCAGCGAGGCGGGCGGGAGGATCCAGTTCTCCATCCGCGACAGCGGTGACGGCATTTCGGCTGCCGATCTCGGCCGGATCTTCGACTGCTTCTACACGACGAAACAGGACGGCGTCGGCGTCGGCCTCTCGATCTGCCAGTCCATTGTCCTCAGCCACGGCGGCGATATAAACGCCGCCAATGCCGGCGATGGCGGCGCCCTCTTCCGCTTCTGGCTGCCGGCAGCCGAAACGCAGCCCGATCGGTAAGGCTTTATCGCAGCCCGAAACGTCACCCTTCCATTCGCATCTTTCCGAATAGCGGGATGGGGTTTGTGCATATCGGGGCTGACGCCGGACAGAGCCTCCTGCCAGCTTTCCTTTGCGGCGGCCGGCCGCTAATGCGTGTGAGCAAAAGCACAGGAAAGGCGCCCGAGCATGACACGTTCCATCAAATCCATCGCGGTATTCTGCGGATCGAATTTCGGCGCAACGGAAGATCTCGCCGATGGCGCCCGGGCGCTTGGCGGGGCCATGGCGCGTGAGGGCATCGGCCTCGTCTACGGCGGCACGACAAAGGGCCTGATGGGCGTCGTCGCCGATGCGGTGCTCGAAACCGGCGGCACGGCGCATGGCGTCATCACCGAAAGCCTGCACCAGCGCGGCCACTCACACCCGAAACTGACGACGGATGAAATCGCGCCGACGCTGCGCATCCGCAAGCAACGCATGGCCGAACGCGCCGACGCCTTCATCGCATTGCCCGGCGGCATCGGCACGATCGAGGAGCTGATGGAGGTCTGGACGATGAACCAGCTTTCGGAGATCGACAAGCCGGTCGGGCTGTTGAACACATCAGGCTTTTTCGATGCGTTTCTGAAATTCATCGACCATATGGTGGAAACGAAATTCCTGCCGCCGGCGCATCGCTATTCGATTTCGGTGAATGCGGATGTGGGCGGGTTGATCGGGGATCTCAGGGCGTTTCAGCGGGTCGAGGTGGCGAAGTGGTTGTGAGGGGGTAGATGCCTCCGACATGCTGGTCTGTATCGTGGCAAAACCCCTCCCCAACCCCTCCCCACAGGGGGAGGGACTAACTCGATGCGCGCACCTCGCTCATCCCGAAACATCGAGTATTTGGAAAGCGGGCGCGGCAGGTTAAGCCCCTCCCCCTTGTGGGGAGGGGTCTTTTCCGGCAGACGCCTATTTCCCCCCAAGCTCCTGCCCGACCAGCGACAGCCAGTACCGCACCCCATGCGCAATCGCCTTGTCGTTGAAATCATAGGCCGGGTGGTGCAGACCCGCACTATCCCCATTGCCGATCAGGATCATCGCGCCGGGCCGCTTCTCCAGCATATAGGAGAAATCCTCCGCCCCCATCGACTGCTCGTAGGCCGCATCCACCTGGCTCTCGCCGGCCACCTTTGCAGCCGCCGCAACGATAGCCGACGTCCTGCCGGCATCATTGACCGTTACAGGATAACCCGGCCGCCAGTCGATCTCGGCTTCCGTCTCGAACAGTTTCGCCGTGCCATGGACGATATCGCGGAACCGCTGCTCGACGGCCTTCCTCGTATCCGCCTGCATGGTGCGGATCGTGCCGCCGAGACGCACGGAGGCGGGAATGACGTTCAGCGCCTTGTCGTTGCCCGCTTCCGAGAAGGTGATGGAAACGACGACGGGATCGAAGGGATCGGTGAAGCGTGAGGCGATCGATTGCAGCGCGGTGACCATATGGGCGCTGACGAGCACCGGATCACGCGTCATGTTCGGCGAGGCCGCATGCCCGCCCTTGCCGTTGATGGTGATGACGAAACGGTCTGCACCCGCCATGAACGGGCCTGCGCGCGTGGCAAAGGAACCGATCTCCAGGCCCGGCTCGTTATGCATGCCATAGACCTCGTCTATGCCGAAGGTTTCAAGCAGCCCCTCCTCGATCATCACCCGCGCTCCGCCGCCGCCCTCCTCCGCCGGCTGGAAGATCAGCACGACCTTGCCGGCAAAATCCCGGTTTTCGACAAGGCACTTGGCGGTGGCGAGCAGCATGGCGGTGTGCCCGTCATGGCCGCAGGCATGCATGCGGTTGGCATTTCTGGAGGCATAGGGAAGATTGGTCTGCTCCGACATCGGCAGCGCATCCATGTCGCAGCGAAGCGCGATCACCTTACCCGGACCTCTCGCCCCCTCGATGACGGCGACGACGCCGCTCCTGGCAAGCCCGGTCGTGACGTCATCGCAACCGAATTCCGCAAGCTTGCCCGCCACGAACGCCGCCGTCTCCGGCAGGTCGAAGAGCAGCTCCGGATTCTGATGGATATGCCGGCGCCAACCCTTGGCCTCTTCGGCGACGGCTTCGATGGTGCTCATGATAGTATCCTCGTGATAGTGCGGCCGGGATGAGGTGAAACCTCGGCCGAAGGTGGGGTGGTGGGAGATTAGCCGCTGCGGCGGCGATTTGCCAACCGGGGAATGGATCGGGAAGATGAGAGAGCCGGACATATTGATCGTCGCCGGCCATGCGCGTTCCAGGGCTCTTAGTTTTTGACTCTCCGCTTTTTCCCATCGATCAGTCGATGCGGGCCTGGCCCCCTCAACGCAAGTTTGTCTGCCCAGTTGACCAGCCCGCATTTGTCGAGGGAAAGACACCCACAGCCGATGCAATCGGAAAGTCCATCGCGCAATTTCTGGAGTTGATGTATCCGCGAGTTCAATTCTTCTCTCCATCGCTGGGACATGGTCTCCCAGTCTTCTTTGGAGGGTGGTTGTCCCGCTGGAAGGCAGGACAACGCGTCACCAATGGAATTCAAGGAAATCCCAAGATTCTGAGCGACTTTGATTACTGCCACTCGCCGTAAAACATCGCTTGAATACCGTCTCTGATTTCCCGCCGTGCGGTAGCTTCGGATAAGGCCCTTGGTCTCGTAAAAGTGAAGCGCGGAAACCGCTACCCCCGACCGTTTGGCAACGTCTCCAACAGTAAGTTCTCGCGCCATTTGTCTGCCCCTTGACCTCAAGTTCACTTAAGGTTGTAGAGAACTTATCGCGGCAGGACAAGATACGCGATTTTCGCAGCTGGGCCGCGGTCAGGATGACGGATGGCTTTCTTCAGATATTCAAAAAATCGAACCTCCAGGGGACGCACGGCGATCGCGGCAGCGGCCTCGCAAACCTTTGTCATTGCGTCCCTCGTGCTTACGTATCGCACGATCAGTGGCTATAGCGGAGCATCAACTGACGCTGTCCCGGAATTGGTGACAGCGATCGTCGGTTTTGAAACGGGTTTTTTCTACGCTGCATTAGCCTGGCCGCTGTCGGTTCGACGGGCCGTCCTCGTTTCTGCCGCTGTAGTTGCTTTCGCAGCCGTTTACTGGGCGGTTTCACCGGAGCCTCAAGACCGGTGGCTTGCCGAAATCATAGCTGGCGCGGGCGTTGGACTTTTGACCGCGGTGGCATTTCGATGGCGGTTCTTCACGCCCCCTGCTTTTCCGAGGGTGCCATAATTGTTGCTTCAGTGACGGGGCCGGAGAATGCCCGATCAGCCCAATTGGTGATGCTTGTATCTGCAGATCTCACGATGCGTAGCATCAAGGCAACTCCCTCAGTCATCGGAAGGCGTGATAATGGTCAAGCTGCTCGGCGATCACGACCTCATCGGCCACGATGTGATGGCGAAGGCAATCGATGTCCTGGAACTCGCCTTTCGAGCGAGGCTCGATAACAAGATCGTATCGCCGCCAAGGCATCACGTCTCCTTCGGAGAGCATGGCGATCTGGTCTTCACGGTGGGCGGGATCCTTGGCGAAGCTCCACTGGCCGGATTCCGTGTGTACGATACGTTTCAGAATTCGAAGCAGTCTCAAATCGTCGCTGTCTGGTCGACGAACGAGGGAAGACTGAAAGGCCTGGTTCTCGGGGAACGTCTCGGTGCCATCAGGACCGGCGCAATCGGCGGCGTTGCGATCCGGCACCTGAGCTCACAGAATGCCAGGTCCGTGGCCGTAATCGGTAGCGGCGTCCAGGCGCGAACCCAGCTTGCTGCGGCCGTAGCAGTCAGAACGATATCCTCCGTTCGTGTGTACAGCCCGGATGTGGTCAACAGAAGAGCTTTCGCCCAAGAGATGCAACGCGAACTCAGTGTAGAGGTCACGCCTGTCGAAAGTGTTGCGCAGGCGACGGTGGATGCCGACATCGTTATCTGCGCGACCTCGAGCCGGACCCCAATCCTGCATATTGCGGATCTGACGCCGGGCGCTCACGTCAACACCGTTGGCCCCAAGCTTGTCGGAGGGCATGAAATTGGGCTCGACGTCGCTGATGCTGCCAAAATCATAGCCACCGATGCGCCTGAACAAACGCGAGCCTACGCCTCGCCCTTTTTTCTCGCTGGCACGCGACACGAAAATCGAATGGTCGATCTGGCCGAGTTGGTTTCTATGCCCGGAAGGATCCGGTCCTCGTCAGAGAACATAACTCTATTCTGCTCTGCTGGGCTCGCCGGAACCGAAGTGCTGTTGGCATCTGCTCTGCTCGACGCATTTTGACCTCATAGATATTCCTGCGGCGTATGCGCGGTAGCTGGGCTGCCGTGGCGTCCCAGCTACCGCGCGTCCACACAGGAATTAAGGAGGTATATGGGTGCCTCACCGACAGCCCATCTCGCTGGAATACCTCTGATCTCGCGCGAGACATTCGCGAAAAACAGCCCACATTCCGGTTTGGGGCTGGGCGCCCCTCACCCATCACGCATTCGCTTTCCTATTCGCAGCAACCGTCATCCATACTGCCGACAGCAGGAAATAGAAGGCACCGAACCCCGCATAGGGTGCAATGTCGAGGATGCTCGGCGGCGTGGTACCGAGCGACTGGCTGATCATGAACCCGCCGGCGAGCGTCGATTGTGCGCCGCTGAGGATCATCGCCCATTGCGCGCCGTAGGTGCTCCAGCGCCGCACGGCGGCCGAAAGCTGTAGCAGGCCGGAGAGGATCGCCCAGACGCCGAAGACGGCGAGGACGGCATAGGTGCTGTTCATGACGGCGATGATGACGGCGACCGTGGTGATCGTGCTGACGGCGACGTTGAACGTCTGGGCGGGGTTCGCCTTCAGGCCGCCGTTCGAGCGGGCGTCCACGAGGTTCGCCACCGCATCCCAGGCCGGATAGATGACGAGCAGCACGGAGGCGAGTGCCGATTGGCTTCCCGACAGAGTGGCTGAAAGAATGGCGGCGACGATCCAGCCGATCGAGAACAGCGCACGGACGAAGTAGTAGGATCGCAACCAGCTCGATTGCGGGGAAGATTGGTTCTGCATGACAGGCTCCTTGTTGTGTCTTCCTACTAGTAGGTAGATCAATTCATGGAGTCAATCGTCAAAAGCTCCTGCCCTCAGCCGGCTGGAACACATGCTCGTGAGCGAACCAGCTGCGCCAACTTGACAGCCTTGCCGACCAGCAGGTAGCCAAGATCCATGGAACAGACGACCGCAGAAAAGATCCTTGACGTAGCGCAGTCCCTCGTCGTGGCGGGAGGCTATAACGGCTTCAGCTATGCCGATATTTCCGATGCGGTCGGCATCCGCAAGGCGAGCATCCACCACCATTTCCCCACCAAGGCCGAACTGGTGCAGGTGCTGGTCGACCGCTATACGCAGCGCGCCGAATCGGGCCTGAAGTCGCTGCGCGAACACGTCCCCGGCCCCGTCGAACAGCTGCAGGCCTATCTGAACTACTGGCAGAAATGCATCCTCGACGCATCGGAGCCTTTCTGCGTCTGCGCCATGCTGGCGGCCGAAATACAGATGCTGCCTGACAATGTGGCATCACACGTGCGCCGGCATTTCGAGAACCTGGCCGCCTGGCTGACATCGGTGCTGAAGGCCGGTGCGGAGCAGAAACTCTTCCGGCTGGACAAGTCGCCCGAGGAGGAAGCGCAGATCCTGATGGCCTGCGTCCACGGCGCCATGCTGTCGGCCCGCGCGCTTGGCCATCCCGACCTCTTTGCCGCAATCGTCGGCCCGCAACTCGCCAGGCTCAGGGCCTAGAGGCGACGGCTGCGCCCTCACCGATGGCGCACGGCATCGACGAGCAGGGAAAACGCCGGCGTGGACTGGCGGCGCGTCGGGTAATAGAGATGATAGGGTTCCCAATAAGGGCACCAGTCTTCCAGGACGCGTCGCAGACGGCCGGCCTTTATGTGCGGGGCGGCCATCGGCTCCGGAACATAGGCCAGGCCGTATCCCGCGAGCGCGGCATTCAGGATCTGGAAAATTCCGTTGAATGCGACCTGTCCGTCGACACGAACTCTGAGCTCGCGGCCCTCTTTCTCAAATTCCCAGGCATAGAAATTTCCATAGGTCGGAAGCCGAAGATTGATGCAGATATGCTCGGTCAGATCCTGCGGCACCGTCGGGATCTGGCGATTTTCAAAATAATCGGGGGACGCGACGACAGCGAAGCGTGAAGCGCCGCTGATCGGAACAGCGATCATGTCCTTCGCCACGACGCCGCCCAGACGTATGCCGGCGTCATATCCGCCGGCGGCGATGTCGGTCATGCTGTAATCGACGGCAATCTCGATCCTGATATCGGGATGCTTTTGCAGGAGGGGCATGAGCTTCGGCCAGAGGATGTAATCGACGGTGAAGTCGATCGCCGAGATACGGAACGTGCCGGCCGGCTTATCCCGCAGCTCTTTCAGGGAATCCAGCTCAGCCGTGATTTCTTCCAGTCGCGGCCCGGCGGTCTGCAGGAGGCGCTGGCCGGCTTCGGTCGGCGAGACGTTCCTCGTGGTGCGCACCAGGAGACGCACACCAAGCCGCTCTTCCAGCGCGCGAATGTTCTGACTGAGCGTCGGCTGCGCAATGCCGAGCTTTGCGGCGGCACGGGTAAAGCTCCGCTCCCGCGCGACCGTCAGAAACGCCATCAGGTCATCGAGACTTTCGGCCATTTATTGCCCCTGCCTATAAGTTCATTTGGATTATACCATCTAATCGGATGAGTTTGCAGGGCGTATCTTCTTTGCGAATGGCGGACATCACTCGCCAAGCAGCAATGGAGACGATCATGGATATCAGACGCAGCGGCTCGCAGCCTTCGGTCAAAGGCCCCGAAGACTGGTTTACGGGCACGGTACGGATCGATCCGCTCTTCGCGCCCCCGGAACCGGCCCGCGCCGCCGGCGCTCTCGTCACCTTCGAGCCCGGCGCGCGTACAGCCTGGCACACGCATCCGCTCGGCCAGACGCTGATCGTCGTGTCCGGTCTTGGCCTGGTGCAGCGTGATGGCGGCCCGGTCGAGGAAATCCGCCCTGGTGATGTCGTCTGGTTCCCCGCCGGCGAAAAGCACTGGCACGGCGCGAGCGAAACTGCGGCCATGAGCCATATCGCCATCCAGGAAAAGCTCGACGGCAGGAACGTCGACTGGATGGAGAAAGTTTCCGACGAGCAATATCGCCGCTGAACCGGAGGAGCGTCTCATGGATCGACGCTCGTTCCTTGCCGCCACGACGATGCTTGCCGTGGCCCCTCTTTTACCAGGAAACACAGCAATGGCAGATACACCATCCAATGGCCGTAAAGCCTTCGGCGATATCGCCCCCGCTTTGGCCGACTATACCGACAAGGTTCTTTTTGGTGACCTTTGGGAGCGCCCGAACCTGTCGCCGCGCGATCGCAGCCTCGTGACGATTACGGCGCTGATTGCGCTCTACCGGCACAATGAGTTGCCGTTTCATTTGAAGCGCGCGCTCGATAACGGCGTCACCCGCGACGAGATCGTCGAAACCATCACCCATCTTGCATTCTATGGCGGCTGGCCGGTTGCCAGCACGGCCCTGTCGGTCGCCCGCAAGGTCTTCGAGGAGGCTTGAAACCATGACGGAAGGTATTGCCGGCAAGATCATCGTCATAAGCCATTCCGGCCAGCTCCTTCGCCCGCACGGTGGCTTTCGCCATCAGCCAGCCTGATGACGTCGACATCAACGAAGTCCTGTTCCGGCCCACGGTTCAGGCTTACTAGGTTCACGGCCGACCGGACCAAGGACGCACCGTAATGTCGACGACGTCGCTGGCTCCAGCCTCCAGGCGCACCGTGATCATGACGCTTTTGCCGATAATGATCATGGTGCTTGTCGCCTTCCTCGTGATTGGCCTGGCCCTGCCGGTCTTGCCGCTGCATGTCCACCAGGATCTCGGCTATGGCACGTTCGTCGTCGGATTGGTAACCGGCAGTCAGTTCGCCGCCTCGCTCTTCTCGCGCGTCTGGTCGGGCAATGTCTGTGATCGCAGAGGCCCGAAATACTCGGTCATTTTTGGCCTTGTTGCAGCTTCCGCCGCCGGCCTTCTCTATCTGCTCTCCTTATGGTTCACAGCTCATCCGATCATCGCCCTGAGTGTCCTGCTGGCCGGCCGCGCAGTTCTGGGCGGTGCGGAAAGCTTCATCATTACAGGCGCGACCGTGTGGGGGCTCGGCCTCGTCGGAGCGAGCAATGCCGGCAAGGTCATCGCCTGGATGGGAACGGCGATGTTCGCTGCTTTCGCCGCCGGCGCGCCGCTCGGCATCGCACTTTACAGCGCCGGCGGATTTGCTGCCATCGCAGTAGCCACCCTGATTGCGCCGCTTCTGACGCTGGCTGTCGTCTTCCCTCTTCGCGCAACGCCGCCGGAGCATCGCCGTAGAGCCGGAATCCTTGCCGTTGCCCGGCAGATCTGGTTGCCGGGTCTCGGAGCCGCGCTCAGCAGTATCGGTTTCGGCGTAATCCTCTCTTTCGCTTCGCTGCTCTTTGCCGCGAATGGCTGGACGCCTGTCTGGCTGGCTTTTACGACCTATGCTGTTGCCCTGGTCATCGCCCGCCTGGCCTTTGGCCATCTGCCCGATCGGCTGGGCGGCGCAAAGGTTGCGCTCATCTGCGTTCTGATCGAGGTCGCCGGGCTCGTGCTGATGGGCCTGGCACCCTCGACGCTGCCGGCTGCCCTCGGCGCCGGTCTCGTCGGCTTCGGTTATGCGCTGGTCTTTCCCGGCCTTGGCGTTGAAGCCGTTCGCCGCGCACCACCCGAAAGCCGAGGTCTGGCGATGGGTGCTTATACGGCCTGCCTTGACCTTGCGCTCGGCATATCGGGGCCGGCGCTTGGCCTGGTCGCAACCGAGGCAGGACTTTCGGCCGTATTTCTGGTCAGTTCACTGGCGGTTCTCGGATCGGCATTCATCTCCGTGAAGCTGATGAACCGCGATGGCACGCGGTCACAGCAAACTTCCGAGCACGCGTCACCGAGCGAGTAGAGCCGGAAAGGCGGATCCGATCTCCGCAATGGCGCATGGTTGCCATGCCCGTCAGGGGTTCCGGACCTCAACCTGAAAAGCCGGTGCAGCTTGAGTGAGATCAAGGAGAAATCCTGTAGTTATGCCAGATTCCTGACCGCATGACGGGTGCCAGGCGACGAGTTCAAAGCATCGATCCTGCGCAGCCAAGAGGAAACGCCCAACCGGAACATGGGAGGCGTGCGGGCCATGAGCGTTCTGGACGAACCGAAAGCGCATCCGCGAATTCGCATTTTCGGGAAATTGCACGCATGGCTGCCCGATGTCGGGTTGAGGTCGACGATCATGGCGGCGGCAGCGGTCACAGGTCTGGCGGGCGCGTTCGTCCTTTTCCTGCTGGATTACGGTTCCGCAAGCCGCCTTGCCCTTGCGGCAAGCACCAGCACCGCCCTCGCATTCCTGTTGATCGACATCGTGGCCAAGCTCAGAAACGGCGATTTTGGTCTCGACCTGATCGCGGCACTCGCCATGGGCTCTACCCTCTGGTTCGGTGAATATCTGGCAGGAGCGATCGTCGCGCTGATGTATGCCGGCGGCCAGTTTCTGGAAGCCTATGCGCATCGGCGGGCCGACGAAGGCATGTCGGCCCTGCTGGCCCAGGTGCCGCGAACGGCACTTCGCCTCCTGGAAAACGGCATGGAAGAAGTTCCCATTCCGGACATTGCGGTCGGCGATATCCTGATGATCCGCAGAGGTGATGTCATCCCGGCCGATGGTACGCTGATGTCGGACAATGCATCGATCGATCAATCCGTCCTGACCGGCGAGGCCTTCCCGGTTCACCTGCAGAGGGGCGAGCGGATCGAAAGCGGCGCCACCAATGCCGGGGACGCGATCGAGATCAGGGTGGAAAGCCGCGCCGAGGACAGCACCTATTCCGGCATCGTCAAACTGGTCGAGGCATCCCGGCGTTCCAAGGCGCGGATAGCGCGGCTCGCCGATCGATATGCGATCGCCTTTCTTCTCCTGACGCTGGCAATCGCGCTCGGCTCCGCCATCCTGTCCGGTGACATGGCGCGGATCGTCGCGGTTCTCGTCGTGGCGACCCCCTGCCCGCTGATCCTGGCCGTTCCCGTCGCCCTTGCGGCCGGAACCTCGAAGGCTGCAAAGGCGGGCGTGCTGGTGAAGGGCGCAGGTCCGCTGGAGATCCTGGCCGACGCCTCCGTCGCGGTCTTCGACAAGACCGGCACGCTGACGGCGGGCGATCCCGAGGTCGTCTCCATCGAGGGGCCCGAAGGCACGGAAAGGATCTTGCGTCTCGCCGCCTCGCTGGACCAGGCATCGTCGCATGTGGTCGGCCGTGCGATCGTCAGGGAGGCGCGGAGGCGCCAGCTGACACTCTCGCGCCCGACCGACGTATCGGAGCTTGCAGGTGCCGGCATTTCCGGGCTTGTCGACGGTATCAGGGTAAGCGTTGGCGGCGACAATTACTTCACGCCGGATGGCAAGCCCTCCCGCCCCGCCGAGGGGAAAGGCAGAATGCAGGCAAAGGTCTTCTTCGACGGCCAGCTTGCCGGCGAAATCGGTTTCGAGGATCGCCTGCGCGGCGATGCCGTCGACCTCGTGGCCAAGCTGCGCAAGCTGGGTTTTGGCCGGATTGTGCTTGCGAGCGGCGATGAGCGCAGCGTCGCCGCCGCCATTGCCGGCTCCCTGTCGCTGGATGCCGTCGAGGCGCGACTGTCTCCCGCCGAGAAGGTCGAGGTCATCGCCAGGGAACGCGCGGCGAGCAAACGCCTGGGCGGAAAGGTTCTCATGGTCGGCGACGGCGTCAACGACGCTCCGGCACTCGCAGCCGCCGATGTCGGCATCGCCGTCGGCGCCACCAATCTCGCGGCCGCGGCCGAAGCCGCCGACATCGTCCTGATCCGCAACGACTTGAACAGGATCGCCTCCGCCATCGAAATTGCAAGACGTTCCCGCGCCATCGCTATCCAGAGCATTCTCGCAGGCATTGGTCTCTCGCTCATCGCCATGCTCTTCGCCGGCGCCGGCTTCCTGCCGCCGGTGACAGGCGCCATGCTGCAGGAAGTAATCGATGTGGCCGTGATCCTGAACGCGCTGCGGGCGCTACGCTAGGCCCTCATCGCGACCCCTGAGCCGAGCTCTAAGCCTTGGCCAGATGCTTCGGCCAGAATTCCTGATGGACTGCGGCGGCTTCCTCTTCAATGTTCGGTCCATCGACGGTGACGATGCGCGCCCCGGTTTGCAGCACCGCCCGGCTCGGCACGTTCAAACCGATCCCGGCGATCTCGCCCAGCCGCGCTTCGGAGCAAGCAAACACCATTCGCCCGATGCCCGACCAGTAAATCGCCCCGGAGCACATCGCGCACGGCTCCGTGCTGGTGTAGAGCGTGCAGTCAGCAAGATATGCGGTGTCGTAGTGCTGCGCCGCCAGTTTGATCAGGTTCAGCTCGGCGTGGTTCGTCATATCGTGGCCGGTAAAGACGCTGTTTTCGGCACGCAGGATGACTTCGCCGTCCTTCACCAGCACCGAGCCAAACGGCTCGTCTCCGTTTTCCATGGCGGATTTCGAGAGCGCAATCGCCTCGCGTAAAAACGGCTCGTGGTTTTCCATCAGAGTCTCCCCCAGAAGTTAGAGCGGGATGATTTTGTCTGGGATCGGGGAGATTTCCAAGGGCTGCAATTCGGATTCAGGATCGGCAGCCTGCTTCCCCGCAACCGTTACCGGGGAAATAGACGACGTCGCCGTCACCTTTGTCCCATCGGGACCGCAGACGACAGCGGCGATGTTTATCGGTTGTCTCGTTCAGTGGGCGAGAAACAGCGGCAGCTTGCAATCCTCGATCATCCTGCGGGTCACGCCGCCGAACAGGCTCTGCTGCCATCTCGGGTGGTTGTAAGCCCCCATGACGATGAGGTCCGCGCCCATATCCACTGCGTGCCTGGTGATGATCTCGTCGGCGCTCTTGCCTTCGCTCGAAAGGCGATCGACCTGCACCTTGACGCCGTGGCGGGCAAGGAAGGCCGCTATATCGGCACCCGGCTCTTCGCCGTTCACGCCTGTCCGCGCCATCGGGTCGACCATGGTCACATGAACGATCTCGGCCTTTTCCAGGAGATCGAGCGACTGGCGGGCCGCCCGCGCCGCCTCGTTGCTGGAATCCCATGCAAGGATGACGGCTCTTGGCGATGTGGTGATCGCGTGTCGCCCGCGGTTGATCAGGATCGGCGTCGGCGCCTGAAAAAGCGCACCATCGAAGATCCGCTTTCTGAAACTCGCGTCCTCGGCCGCATCGGATCCCAGGAGCACGACGTCGGCATAAAGCGCACGCTGTGCGATATCTTCGTCGGCCCAGGCAAATTCGGTATAGAGATCCTGGACCTCGAACGAGAGGTCGCTGGTGGAAAGCGTCTCCCTGATTTTGGCGCCCGTCGAGGCGAGTTCGTCGATCTCCCGCTGCCTCTCATCCAGCCAGATGGTGGAGATGGCATTGTATTCCCCGAGCGACGGCGCCGCGCCCATGAAAACGGCAAGCGCTGTCAGATGTGCCCCATACGCGGCGCAGAAGCTCGCCGCGCTTTTCAGATCCTGCTCATATCTGTTGCTTTTGAGGATGCTCAGAACTGTCGTGATGGCCATGATGGCTGCCCTCCGTGACTGATATCACGACGTTAGCAATCCCATCCGATGTGGTCTTTGACATCAGTCAACCACGATCCGCCGCCCGATCTCGCCTGAAAGTCCTGCTAGCAGTTGGGGCGGACCTGTGCGGATGAATCCCCGCCGGGAAGCCCTGCCGAGGAGCCGGTGCTGGTCATGCCATTGCAATCGGGCGTCCCGGTGCCCATGCCATTGCCGGTCCCGGAGGGGCCGCGCACGGACGGGTTCGTGCTACCGGGATCGGGGACGATGCTGTTGGTAGTGCTGTTTGCGTCCGGTGCCAGCGTATTCCCGCTATTGGTACCCGTGCCGACGCTGCCGGATGTACCAGCCCCGCCAGATGCGCCGGAGCCGATCGTACCGTTGCCGGAAGTACCACCCGCACCTCCCGCCGCGCCGCCTGCGCCGCCGCCCGCACCCGATGATTGCCCCATCGCCGAGGTGGCCAGCCCGATGGAAAGAATGGATGCCGTGATGAACTTCAGAAGCATGAGAAACCTCCATTGTGCTTCATTGGTCATCGGGGACAACTTCGCCTGCCGGTCGAGGTTCCCCAAATCACGGATAAGTTTTGACGTCAGTCGATGCCCAACGGCGTCCGGCAGCGGACTGCGAACGCGATCGATGCCGGCCCCGGCAAGGGGCCTGGCCAAGGCCCGGCACTCAGTCGATGCCGGGCGGGACAGTGATTAATGGCACGCCGCACGAGCGCGCACGCGCCCTTTCAGATCATGGGTGCGACGATGTTCGACCGAGAGAATGTCGATCAGGTCGACAAGCTCGAAATGGTGCTCGACGCCGCCGACATCGATGTGAACCTGGCCGTCGCTGATGTGTAAAGCAACGGCAACGAAGTTTCTCTCTTCGCCCTCATCCAATACCGATACAATAAACAGAGGCGCCTCCCTCTTACGCTTATCTCTTTTATAGAGAAGATCGGTGAATGCTTTATTATTAGCAGTTAATAATAATTTGTATTCAATAGATTGTACAGCTCCATATGCGAACACTCCGGAGATAGCCACAAATTCGAAAGGTATTTCAGTGCTCACAATTCGGCTGGCGGAAGCGGCAAACCAAGCTGGCATCGTGCGCCTATGGCACCAGGGGTGGCATGATGCCCACGCCGCCCTTGTGCCCCCGGAGGTTCTGGCGTTCAGGACGATAGACCACTTTCATACCTGGCTGGGCGAGGCGCGAGACACCTTCCACGTCGCCATCGACACCGAGCTGCGGGGATTCGTGACGGTAAAAGACGCGGAAATCGTCAAACTCTATGTCGGCAGGAATGCGCGGGCAAGGCATAGCGCAAAAGCTTCTCTCCTTTGCGGAGCGAAAGCTCTCGGAAAACGGGGTGCGGGAGGCCGAGTTGTTCTGTACGGCGGGCAACAGCCGCGCCGAAAATTTCTATCAGCGAGAGGGATGGACGCTCTCTCGGACCTTTGAAGATTATCTGTGGATGCCGGAAGGCAGCACCACAGGTCCTACTGTGCTGACCCATCGTTTTCAGAAAAATCTCTTGGCAACGGCGTAACCGGCCGTTCGCAAGAGATATGCTCGCGGCAGCCGTGACTCGCCTCGGCGCCCTTCAGCTCTTCTTCTGCGCCGCCGCCTTGCTGGAACTCGTGCTGCCCTTCGGCCGCTTGTCCAGAAGGCGTGAGAGCACATT
Organism: Rhizobium sp. 05L429; assembly: GCF_056397645.1. Classification (NCBI taxonomy): domain Bacteria; kingdom Pseudomonadati; phylum Pseudomonadota; class Alphaproteobacteria; order Hyphomicrobiales; family Rhizobiaceae; genus Rhizobium; species Rhizobium sp. 05L429. Next base: position 155,066 of record NZ_JBFTNV010000004.1, read on the forward strand.
CCCTTTTTTCCTGCGGGGGACGAGATCGATGTCGCTCACGAGCTTTGCACCGCCCTCGCGCCGCTCCAGGGTGATCTTGCGGCTGTGGAAGGCTTCGAGCTCGACGCGGTGCGCGACGCTGACGATGGTGACCTTGGGCAATTCCCGGATCACCATCTCCATCATCTTGTCCTGGCTCTTCTCATCGAGAGCTGACGTCGCCTCGTCGAGTACGATGATATCGGGATTGTGCAGCAGCAGGCGCGCGAAGGCGAGCCGCTGCTTTTCGCCGCCCGACAGCGTCTGGTCCCACGGCGCGTCATCCTCGAGCTTCTCGTTGAGATAGGCGAGCCCGACCTTGTCGAGCGCGTTCTTGATCTCATCCAGCGGCCAGCCGTCGGCGGCATTGGGATAGGCGACGGCGCGGCGCAGCGTGCCCGAGGGGATATAGGGCCGCTGCGGCAGCATGAACAACCGCCTGTCGGCGTGGAAATCGACGCTGCCGCGACCCCACGGCCAGAGACCGGAGATGGCGCGCACCAGCGTGCTCTTGCCCGAGCCGGATTCACCGGCCACGAGCACCCGCTCGCCTGGCTCGATCTCCACCTGGGTTTCCGTGACCACGGCAGTACCGTCATCCAGCGACACGGCGAGATCGTTGAGGCTGAGTATCGCCTCGCCTTCCGTCTCACCATGCTGGATGCGTCCGAGCGCGTCGCTCTGTTCTGCGCGTTCCAGCCCGTCGAGCGACATCATCAATGAGGCGACGCGCCGCGCGCAGGCGTTCCAGTCGGCAAGCCGCGGGTAGTTGTCGACGAGCCAACCGAAAGCGGTCTGGACGATCGCGAAGGCTGACGCTGCCTGCATCACCTCACCCAGCGTCATGCTGCCTTCCAGAAACTTCGGCGCGCAAAGCAGCACCGGTACGACAGGCGCAATCAGCATCGACCCATGCGACACGAAGGTCGTGCGCATATATTGATGGGCAAGCTGCGCCCATTGGCTCAGCACATTGGAAAACGTCTTGTCGAGGTCGCTGCGCTCCTCCTCTTCACCACCGAGAAGCGCGATGCTCTCGCCGTTTTCGCGCACATGCGTCAGCGTATAGCGAAACTCGGCTTCCACCTGGTTCTTAACCTCGGAGACCTGAACGAAATGTCGGCCGATGACGGCGATCGTCGTCGACGTAATGAGCGCGTAGAGCACCGCCGTGACGACGAGAAAGCCGGGAATGGTGATCGACATCCCACCGATCGGCAGGGTCAGGGCACCACCGATCGTCCAGAGAACCACAATGAAGGTCGAGGCCGACAGAAAGGCCGAGATGACGCCGGCGGTGAAATCGACGGGCGACTCCGTGGCAATCCGCAGATCCTCGGAAATACGCGCCTCCGGGTTCTTGTGATCGCCGCCGATGAGGTTCAGCTGATAGTAACGGCCGTTCGCCAGCCAGCGCGCGATGAGCCCGGTCGCCAGCCACCGGCGCCAGTGCCGCTGGATCATCATGCGGACATAGACCTGGCAGGTGACGAGGACGACGCTGCCGGCCACCAGCGGCAGGAAGACGGCGCTCAGATAATAGACGGTGCCGGCATCGTGCCGCTCTATGGCGTCGAATATGCCGCGGTTCCACCTGTTGATCCCATACTGGAAACCGACATTCATGCCGATCATGATCAACAGCCCGATGGAGCATGGCCAGGCAAAACCGTCGCCGCCACGGCCCCAGTAGCCGCGCGCACTGATCCAGAAACGCTTCAGCAGATATTTCTTGCGCGCCCTCTCGGCCTCCTCGGGCGTCAGGCCCGGATCGGGTTCGATAACATCTGGCGGCGGCGCGACCTCGACGGTCGATGCCTTGCCCTGGTGCGTCTCCTCGGCACCATCAGGCTTGGCGCCGTCGACCGATGTCGGTTTCAGTTTTGCGTCGGTCATGCCAGCGGAAACGGATTACCGATCGAAAGGTTTCACGATGGGGCAAGCTTGGTGCTTGCCGGAAACCGGAAGGTGCATCGACGGCTTCGATCGGACCGACATGTCGGGGAGAAACCCGAACCATACTGCCGCAGAACACAACGGACGCGAAAATCCGCTATTCGGTAGCAGATACCACCGTGACCGCAGCCGGCCCATTGCGGTCATGGCACGTGCCGCAAAGGCCGACCAGCGTTGCCGAATTCGGCCACTCGGCAAATCATCTCGCGAAGTAGCGTGTTGGTGTTGTGCCCAATGCCTTCTTGAACATGACGATAAAGGCGGTAGCGGATTCATATCCCAAGTCGCTCGAAACCCTCTGGACCGTAGCGCCGCTGGCCAGTTCGCGCAATGCGATGACCAGGTGCAGTTGCCGCCGCCATCGGCCGAAGGTCAGTCCCGTTTCCTGGACCATCAGCCGCTTCAAGGATCGCTCACTCATGGCAACGTGTGCCGCCCAATCGACCAGGGTGCGACGGTCGCTCGGCTCCGCCATCAGGGCAGCAGTGATCGCTGCGATTTTGGGATGGCTGGACGCGGGCAAGTCCAGCCCCTGTATCGGCATTTGCGCGAGTTCATCCAGCAAGACCCGCACCATACGGCCGACATGATCGTCCGGAGCAGAATTGACCGGTACATCCGCCAGTCGGAGGATCATCTCGCGGAGCATCGGCGACACAGACAGAGTGCAGCACTCCTGCGGCAGCTTGGCCGCTTCGGGTTGAACGAACAGATAGGACAGGCGTGCGTTGGACGTGACCTGGTTGCTGTGGGGCACGCCCCCGGGTATCCAGACTCCGCAGTCCGGTGGGACAATCCAGATGCCATTCTCCGTCCTGCATGTGACGGCTCCGTGCAGAGCCAAAATGAGCTGCCCTTGCTTGTGCTGGTGCTGGGGCACTTCAGCCTCATAGTCACTGAAGTCGAGGCGGACAGCGATGGCCGGGCGATCTGACCAGTCGGGATCAAAGTCGTCGTAGCAGGAAGGCAGTTTTGCGGATTGACCCGATTTGGAGATCATTTGGCATTATCTCCAAATTCGTACGGACTGCAACAGTCTACAATCGGGTGATCAACAACCGAAAGGAGACTGTCATGCGAATTTCTGTCGTCGGCGCCACGGGACGAGTTGGCGCCAAGCTGACCCGGACCCTGCTGAGATCAGGGCATCAGGTCAGAGCGTTGTCGAGAGGTGGCCCAGCGCTTGACGCACTGGTCGAGCTCGGAGCAGAGCCATTCCTGGGAAGCTTTGACACAGGAGCGGGAGACCTTGACCAATTTTTCCAGGGTGCAGATGCCGCGTTTCTCATGGTGAAGACCGATTGGAACAACATCGAGGGACACTACCCCGCTGTTGCCCAGCGCTTTGTCGATGCGCTCGAAAAATCCTCCGTCAAACTGGCCGTAAGCCTGACGGCCATGGGTTCAGACGTGAAGGGGAAAACGGGTCATTTCGAATGTTTCCACGATCTGGACGAAAAGCTCAACGAACTCGGCAATATCAATCTGGTCCACCTGCGCGCCGCCTGGTTCATGGAAGACGTGTCTGCGTGGACGGGACCGGTTGCCAAATACGGTCGAATTGCCTGGTTCTGCAAACCTGATTTGAAGATGCCTTGGGTGGCGACCGATGACATCGCATGGCTGGCAGCGAAGGAACTGACCAATCCGACGGGCAGACACCGCGTCACTCTCGAAGTCGGCTCGGAAGATGTTTCGATGAACGAACTGGCCGTGATCATTGGCAAGGAGATCGGCAGGCCGGTGGAGTACCGATACATCGAGACGACCCGCAAAGACGTGGAGGCTGAATTTCTGGCGCGGTTCGGGACGCCGGAAAAATGGCAGGACGACACGCTGAGTGCTGACGCTTTGAACAATGGCATCGTAAGGTTCCATGGGGAGCACGAGGATCGTCCGAAATTGCCCACGACGATGGAGGTCTTCATTGCTGGCGTTTGGAAGCCGCGTTACCTGGAGGCGGTCAGAGCGGGAAACCAACGAGAGACGTTTCCCATGTGGACCGCCAGAGACTAGCTAGATGTCATGCTGGTTTTTTGAACCCTCCCAGCAATCTCCAGTCTTTATTGGACGCTGCCGCAAATTATTAAATTGCGGCAGCGATATGCGAGGCAACGCTCCACCACCGTCTCGAACATATGTCGCAGGATATCGCTCTGCCGGAACCGGCCGTGCCGGTTCTTCGATAAGCTAGAGTGATCGGGCACCTTGTCGTCCAGGCCGAGGCGGCAGAACCACCGATAGGCGAGATTAAGGTGGACCTCTTCACATAGCCGCCGTTCCGAACGAATACCCATGCAGTAACCGATGATCAGCATCCGCATCATCGCTCGGGATCAATCCAAGGACGACCCGTGTTGCTGTAGAAAGGCTTCAACTGCGCTCGCACGCTGTCGAGTTCGAGATGACGGTCGATCCCGCGCAGCATGTGATCGACAGGGACGTGATCATCAAGGCAGAAGTCGTAAAAGAGCTGCACCGGAGCTGACTGACATCCCATCATCGCTCAATCCTGCGCAAATCAATGCGACGATTGAATCATGTCGTTATGGCTCCCGCAACACCGTGCCTCTGCTCGACTTTGGCTGATCATTCAAGTCTGTGTTTGCTAACGCACCGACGGACATCTAACTTCGATGCAATCAAAACTGAGGCCAGTCCATTGACCGAACACGATGATGATATCCAGTTCCATAACCTCAATCGAGAAGAACTACTTAGCTTGCTGGTACCAGGTGACATTCTTCATGCGGTTCATCATGACGGGCATGGAACGCCGCCATGTTTAGTCGTCTCGGTCGAGGCAGACACGATTACCACTCGCTCCGTCACGACACAGCAGCTGTACGTCTTCCATCGGAGGACTGGCGAAACGTTCTCCGGTGGAAATCAGCACGGTGCCACGATCAAGTCGGTCGAGCCGCTTCCAACCGAGATTCACAACACCCTGTTGGAATTAGACCGAAAATATAGGCTTGGTCACCGAAGCTCGAGTAGCGCAAAACTTACCGAAGGACAGAAGAAAGCGTTGCTATTCATCGCTGATCACTACGAACGTCATCGGATTTAAAACCACATTCTTTTGTGGCACAGAAGCCGTGGCGCAACGTTCGGGACGGAAGGCCGAAGCCGACTTTTTCAACGGTATCGGCGCATAGCCGACGTCGAGAAGGCACGCATTACTCAACGTCGGTCACCGCGATGCAGCCAGCACGACATCAGCCCCTTCAATGACATAGGTCGCATAGCGATGGTCGCGGATCAGGCTTATCTTTTGCTCCCGCCATTCGAGCAGCATGAAATAGGAAGAACCATCAGGCGGTTCGGCTGATACCAGCAATATTTCCCGGCCTTCCAGCCAGGCCGGTTCGATCCTGACCGGCGGATATTCGGCATAATAGGTGAAAAATCGACCGACGTCGGCGGCACCGGAGATTTCCGGCCGTCGCGCCTGACGAAGCCGAACATCCTGCGCCAGCAGGCGACGCAAAGCGTCCCAGTCCCGGGCGTTGAAGAGCGCTGCGAAGTTCAGGACCTCGGGGCTCGGCGGTGGCGGAACCTCGGACCGCACGTCGGAGATGGCGCGCAATCTCGCCCGACCGCGCGACAGATGGGCCTTGACGGCATCGACACTCAGTTCCAGCAGCGCTGCGATGTCCGCAAGCGACTCTCCCAGCACATCCTTGAGGATGACAGCGCTGCGTTGCGGCACCGGCAATTCTGCAAAGTGGCTGAGCGCCACCCGCACCGCGTCCTGCCGGATCAGCGCATCCTCCGCGCCGACAGCGCTGATATCGGCCAGATCGAAAGCCATCTCAATGGGCTCAGATCGCAGCGTGCTGCGTCGGCGCAGTGCATCTATGGCTCTGTTATGGACGATGCGAAACAGCCAGGGTCGCAGCGGCGTGTCCGGCGGGATCGAGCCGGCTGTCGCAAATACACTGGCAAACGCGTCCTGAATCACATCCTCGCCGTCGATGACAGAACCCACCAGACGGGCAGCATAGCGATGCAGTTCGGGGCGAAGCGCATCCGCTTCGCTGGCGAGCGCTGCGAGCAGTGCTTTCCTCTCCTCGTCTTCGAGAGCAGCGTCTTCTGTCATTCGATGACCGTCACACCCGTATCCCCACGCACCGCGTAGACCATGGCCTCGGCGAGAGCAGTCCTGCCGATCAGGTCGGCGACCATATCGCCAAAAGCCCACGGCGTCATGTCCGGCCAGGTGGCGGCCTGTTCGGCAAATGTCCGACCCGCCGCCGCAGCATAGGCACCGATGCCGGTATCGCCCACACCGGTTCCGGCAAACATCTGCCGGGGAACGATGACCCGGAAGCGCAGACCCAGACTGAGTTGCGCCGACAGGCCCTCGGCATATTTTGCAATGAACCACTGCGCGCGCTTGGCACCCGCATAACCGCCCGATAGCGGCGACCCTTGCACGGCGGCTCCGCTGGAGACCAGGACGACAAGCCCGCCCGGCGCCATCGGCAGGGTCAGAGCAGCCTGCACCCAATGCAGCGCTGCCTTGACGTCCACATTCCAGTTGGCCGTGAATGCCTCCCAGCCAATCCTGTCGATCCGTTCCATGGGCGGTTCCGCACCGGCATTCATGATGACGACATCAGGTCGCGTCTGCTCCATGATCCGCCACGCCGCGTCGACATCGGTTGCATCAGCCGATATGGCGGTGACGGTCGATTGCTCGCCTGACCCCTGCGCGGCATCAGCGTTTCGGGCGACGACGGTGACTTCGGCCGCGCGAGCCACGAATGCCTCGGCGAGCCCCCTCCCCAGGCCGCGGCTCCCGCCGACGACCACAATTCGCTTTCCTTCCAGATCCATCTCTCAGTCCTCATTCGGGTCGGGTTCCGACCGCTCGACGACGGTCGCAACAACGACGTTCCAACGAGGCGAAAAGAGTCATAGCCATTTGCGATTTGTGGGGGCCAGTGTCCAAAAGTCTGGCTCGACCGAAATTCGAGGGTGATCGATTGCGAATGGATTTCCGCGCCGGTCATGACGGCGGATTACAAATCGAAAGGTTTCACGATGGGAAGAGACGGGTGGCTGTGCGCTCGGCAAAGGCTTTTAGCCACCGTCAGCGTCGTGCGCGGTAAATGATATTTTGAAGCCGGTTCATTCTGTCAGAGATCAGCCCGGTCTCTACTGAACCAAAGACCCCTCCCCAACCCCTCCCCACAAGGGGGAGGGACTAAACCGGAGCACCGCCCCGCTTCTTCCGAAACATCAGAATTCTGGAAAGCCAGGGCGGCAGGTCAGCCCCTCCCCCTTGTGGGGAGGGGTTGGGGAGGGGTTTTTCACCCTGAAGATGCCGCATTGGCCCACCAGCCACGGTGCCGATCAGGCCAACAACCCGTGGAGGACGAGATCGATATGCGCTTTCACATAGGCGGTCTTGTCGAGAACTCGCCGCTCGTCGAAGAGCAGCTTGAAGAACAGGAAGGTGATGGCCGGCGCCACGACGGCATCGGAGAACGCAGCCGGTCCCGATCGGAACTCGCCGAGCCTTACGCCGTCATCGATAATGGACTGCAATTGCCCGTCGAGAGGATCGATGAATGTCTCGTGGTGCCTGTCGACGATCTGGGGGAAGCGCAAGCCTTCGGCGATGACGAACCGCATCATCTCGCGCAATCGGCGATCGCTGATCATGAGATCGTAGATCTGCTCGATCGTCTTCTGGAGCCGCTCCACGGCGGTGCCCTTCTGTTGATTTACCCTCGCCAGAAGACCTTCCAGGGGCACTGAAATGTGCCGGATCATCGCTTCGAAAAGCTGCTCCTTGGTCTCGAAGTAAACATAGACGGTTCCCTTCGTGACCCCGACCCTGCTGGCAATGTCTTCGACACGCGTCGCGACATAGCCGCGCTCGACGAACTCTTCGAACGCCGCATCCAGGATCTCTATGGGCCGGCGGGCCTTCTGCTCGGCACGCGTCAGTTTCTTCGTATCTAGCATGGCTCACCTTGAGCGTTTTTCGTGGTCAAGCGTCAAGAAATTTTCATTGACTGATGGGTTAGTCAATATTATTCGTCTGCCGAACCGATGCAAGAGGTAAATCATGAAAACTGTCCTTGTTGCCGCCTGGCTGGGCGTCAGCGCAGTCGCGCTCGCCTCATGCGATGAGCAAAGCGCGAGTGAGGCAAAGCCCAGAAATGTGGAGACTGTCGTGGCCAAGGTCACGCCAACAGTCGAAAGCAACGCCATCACCGGCGAGGTCAGCGCCCGCGTCGAAAGCGACCTTTCCTTCAGGGTCAGCGGGCGCATCGTCGAGCGTTTCGTCGATGTCGGATCGTCGGTGAAGGCGGGACAGGTGCTGGCGCGCATGGACGCCGAAGAGCAGAAGGCCGATCTCGGCGTCGCCACCGCGAACCTGCAGTCGGCAGTGGCTCAGCAGACGCAAGCCCAGCTGGCATTCGACCGGCAGCAGAACCTCTTCAGGACGCAGGTTGCGACCCGGGCGGCACTCGATCAGGCGCAGGAAGCGCTGCTGACCGCCCAGGGCAGCGTGAAACTCGCGCAGGCTCAGCTCGATACGGCACAGGACGCGCTCTCCTACACGGAACTGCGCGCCGATGCCGATGGCGTCATCACCGCCAGAAACGCCGAGGTTGGCCAGGTCGCGCAAGCGGCGCAACTCATCTTCACGCTTGCGCATGATGGACCGCGCGACGCCGTCTTCAACGTCTTCGAGTCCCTTTATCTCGGCCGAAACCTTGAAAACACGGTCGCCGTCAGCTCCCTCTCGGCGCCATCGCACAAGATAGAAGCTTCCGTGCGCGAAATCTCACCCACGATCGACCCGTCGACCGGAACGATCAGGGTCAAGGTGGGCCTCGAAGCGACGCCCGACATGCAGCTTGGCGCGCCTGTCGTCGGCTCCTTCCGCTCCAAGGCGCAGAACGCGATCGAATTGCCGTGGTCGGCAATGGCCTCCAAGAGCGGCCAGCCGGCCGTCTGGATCGTCGACCCCGCCTCCTCGAGCGTGTCGCTGCATCCGGTCGATGTCTCCGATTATGAGACCGGCCGTTTCGCGGTGCGCGCGGGTGTCTCCCCCGGAGACATCGTCGTCGTCGACGGCACGAAATTCCTGCGATCGGGCGAAGTCGTCGCATACGGCAAGGGAGCCGCAGAATGAAGATCCGTATTACAGCCGGCCTTGCGATCCTCGGGTCACTGCTGCTGGCTTCCTGCCAGAAGCAGGAGGAAGCGCATGAGCAGCCGCCGCGTCCCGTCCTTTCCGTCGTCGTCAAGCCGACCGCGGCCTCCGCACTGACCCTGCCGGGCACGGTCCAGGCCAGGATCGAGACCCAGCTTGCATTCCGCGTCCTCGGACGGGTCATAGCGCGCAAGGTCAGCGTCGGCGATGTCGTCAGGAAGGGCGATGTCATTGCTGCCATCGATCCGCTGGCGCTGGAGCTTGCGGTCAAGAGCTCGCAGTCCGAGCTTTCGAATGCCCAGGCGCAGTTGGCGAATGCCGCATCGTCAGAAGAACGCCAGCGCTCCCTGCTCGCGAGCCGATCGGGCAGTGAAGCAGCCTATGAAGAGGCCGAACTCGGGCGCAAGAGCGCCATAGCTGCGGTCGCCAAGGCGCAGGCCAATCTGGACAAGGCCGAAGAGCAGCTTGGATACACGCAGCTCAGGGCGGAATTCGACGGCGTCGTGACGGCGACTTCGGCCGAAGTGGGTCAGGTCGTGGCCGCCGGCCAGAGCATCGCCACCATCGCCCGCCCCGAACAGAGCGATGCAGTGATCGACATACCGGTCGCAAGCTTCGATGGTCTCAAGGTGGGATCGCCCTTCGAGGTCGCCCTCCAGCTGGACCCGACCATCCGCACGAGCGGCACGGTCAGGGAGATCGCGCCGGAAGCCGAGGCGACGACGCGCACGCGGCGCACGAAGATAACGCTCGTCGATCCGCCGCCAGCCTTTCGCCTGGGCTCGGTCGTCACGGCAACCGCAACCGTCCATGCTGAGCCGATGATCCTGCTCCCCTCCTCCTCCATCCTGACGAAGGATGGAAAGCCGAACGTTTGGGTGGTCGATACCGCCGCCGCCAAAGTTTCCATACGCCCGATCAGGATCGTTGGAGACATCGTCGAGGGAGGCTCCGTCCGCATCGCCGAGGGCGTCAGCCCGGGCGATCGCGTCGTCGTCGCCGGTGTTCACAAGCTTGTCGATGGCCAGGCCGTCAGAGTAGACTGAGGAATAATCCCCGTGAAAAAATTCAACCTGTCCGACTGGGCGCTCGAACATCGTTCGCTCGTCTGGTACTTCATGATCGTCTTCATTCTGGCCGGCGCCTTTTCCTATATCGGTCTCGGCCGCGAAGAAGATCCCAATTTCACCATCAAGACCATGATCATCCAGGTGCAATGGCCTGGCGCGTCTGCCGAGGAAGTGACGAAACAGGTCACCGACCGCGTCGAAAAGAAGCTCGAGGAACTGGAATCGCTCGATTTCACCCGCAGCGAGACGGTTGCCGGGCAGACGACGATCTTCGTGGAACTCCTGCCGACGACCAAGGCCAAAGATGTGAATGCCATCTGGGTGCGCGTGCGCAACATGATCGGCGACATCAAGGGAGATTTCCCGAGCGGCGTTATCGGGCCGTTCTTCAACGATCGCTTCGGCGATGTCTTCGGCAATATCTACGCCTTCACCAGCGACGGGCTGACACAGCGCCAGCTTCGCGATCTCGTCGAGGACGCGCGCGCAAAAGTGCTGACGGTTCAAAATGTCGGCAAGGTGGATGTTATCGGCGCGCAGGACGAGGCGATCTATCTCGAATTCTCCACGCGCAAGATCGCAGCACTCGGGCTTAACCAGCAATCGGTGATCGAGACACTGCAGGCGCAGAATGCCGTCACACAGTCGGGCTTCGTCGACGCCGGTCCCGAGCGCATCGCCTTGCGGGTGAGCGGCCAGTTCACCTCGGAGGAAAGCCTGAAATCGATCAATCTTCGTGTCAACGATCGCTTCTTTCCGCTGACCGATGTCGCGACGATCAAGCGCGGCTATGTCGATCCGCCCTCCTCGCTGTTCCGGTATAACGGCCAGCCGGCCATCGGGCTCGCCATCGGCATGAAATCAGGCGCAAACCTGCTTGAATTCGGCGAAGCGCTCGACAAGGAGATCGAGCAGGTCACGGCAGACCTTCCGATCGGCGTAGACGTCGAGCGCGTCTCCGATCAGCCTGCCGTCGTGGATGAGGCCGTGTCGGGCTTCACGCGTGCGCTGTTCGAGGCGATCGTCATCGTGCTTGCGATCAGCTTCATCAGCCTCGGTGTTCGCGCGGGGCTCGTGGTTGCCATCTCCATTCCGCTCGTGCTGGCGATCACCTTCCTCGTCATGGCCTACTCGGGTATTTCGATGCAGCGTATTTCGCTGGGCGCGCTGATCATCGCCCTCGGTCTTCTGGTCGATGACGCGATGATTGCCGTGGAAATGATGGTGGCCCGCCTGGAGGTCGGCGATGACCTCCGAAAAGCGGCGACATATGTCTATACCTCGACCGCCTTCCCGATGCTGACAGGTACGCTGGTGACGGTCGCGGGCTTCATCCCCGTCGGCCTCAACTCTAGCGCCGCCGGCGAATTTACCTTCACCCTTTTCGTGGTCATCGCCGTCTCGCTGCTGGTGTCATGGGTCGTCGCGGTCCTGTTCACGCCGCTGCTCGGCGTGACCATCCTTCCGAAGACCATGAAATCGCATCATGACCAGAAAGGCCGTTTTGCACGGGCCTTTGCGTGGCTGCTCAGCGTGGCCATGCGCTGGCGCTGGATAACCATCGGCGCGACCGTGGCAACCTTCGCTCTTTCCATCGGCGGCATGAGCCTGGTGCAACAACAGTTCTTCCCCTCCTCCGACCGGCCCGAACTGATCGTCGACTGGAACCTGCCGCAGAACAGCTCGATTTCGGAAACGAACAAGCAGATGGCCAGGTTCGAAAGCGAGATGCTGGCCAACAACGGGGATATCGACCACTGGACGAGCTATGTCGGCCAGGGCGCTCCCCGCTTCATCCTGTCCTTCGATGTGCAGACGCCCGATGTCTCGTTCGGCCAGACCGTGATCGTCACCAAGGGGCTCGACGTCCGCGACAAGGTCAAGGAAGAGCTGCAGGCCTATCTGACGAAGACCTTCCCCGGCACCGACGCCTTCGTAAAGCTGCTCGACATCGGCCCGCCGGTCGGCAAGCCCGTGCAATATCGCGTCAGCGGGCCTGACATTCAGAAGGTCCGTGATCTCTCTCACCAGCTTGCCGGCATCGTCGGGCAGAATCCGCTGCTGTCCAACATGACCTTCGACTGGAACGAACCATCGCGCGTGGTCAAGGTCGATGTACTCCAGGACAAGGCACGTCAGCTGGGCGTCTCGTCGCAGGATATCGCAACGGCGCTCAACAGCATCGTCGAGGGATCGGCGGCCACGCAGATCCGCGACGACATCTACCTCGTCGATGTCATCGGCCGCGCCCAGACCTCGGAGCGAGGGTCGATCGAGACGCTGCAGAACCTTCAGCTTGCCGGCTCCAACGGCAACTCCGTGCCCTTGTCCGCGGTTGCGAAATTCCACTACGAGCTCGAGCAGCCGACGATATGGCGGCGCACGCGCACGCCGACCATCACCCTCAAGGCTGCGGTCATAGGACCGACGCAACCGGCGACGATCGTCACCGAACTGCAGCCGAAGGTCGACGAGTTCCGCAACGGCCTTCCGAGCGGCTACCGCGTCGTCGATGGCGGCTCGGTCGAGGAAAGCGCGAAAGCGCAGGGGCCGATCGTGGCGGTAGCGCCGCTGATGCTGTTCGTCATGGCGACGATCCTGATGATCCAGCTGCAGAGTTTCAGCAGGCTGTTTCTGGTGTTCGCCGTTGCCCCCACCGCGCTGATCGGCGTTGTTGCAGCGCTGCTCTTCAGTAATTCGCCCATGGGGTTCGTCGCCATCCTCGGTGTCCTGGCGCTGATCGGCATCCTGATCCGCAACTCGGTGATCCTCATCGTCCAGATCGAACACCTTCGAAGCGAGGGCATGCCACCCTGGCAAGCCGTCATCGAAGCGACGGAGCATCGAATGCGCCCGATCATGCTGACGGCGGCCGCAGCGACGCTCGCGCTGATCCCGATCTCCAGGGAGATATTCTGGGGGCCGATGGCCTACGCGATGATGGGCGGCATTGTCGTCGGCACGGTCCTGACGCTGCTCTTCCTGCCTGCTCTGTATGTTGCCTGGTTCCGAATACCCCGCGAAGCCTGACAACATCAGGCCCGTCCGGATCACTCCGGGCGGGCCACCTATCGGTTACCACGCGGAAACCGATAGCGTCGCATTGCGGTGGGCCTATTTCGCGCCCGCAGCGGATTCGATGACCGCCGCCACCTCTTCGGCGTGCGACGCCAGCGAGGCATGGCTGCCGTCGACGGTCGTGACCTTGGCCTTCATCCGTTCGGCAAAGAAGGTCTGAGCGTGCGGATCGAGGAGTTGATCCTGTGCACTGAGAACGTACCAGCTCGGCTTGACATGCCATGCGGCGATCTTGGTGACCTCGTCGAAGGCGGTGTGATTGAGCGGCATCTGATGGGTGGCCAGATACTCGCCGATATTCTTGGGCAAGTCGCCTGCCACGGCGCTTGGGAATACTGCCGGATCGATGGTCAGATAGCCCCTGCCGTCGGCCCGGATGGCCTTGACGCCGGCGGTCGCCGGTCCGCTTGCCGCCAGCGCCGAAACCGTTTCACCCTTGTCAGGCGCGAAGGCCGAGACATAGACCAGGGACGACACCTTGGCATTGATGCCGGCTTCGCCGATCACCACGCCAGCCCAGGAATGACCGACGAGAACGGTCGGTCCATCCTGCGCATCGAGTGCCGCATTCGTGGCGGCGACATCGTCGGCAAGCGAGGTCAGCGGATTCCTGACGGCGGTCACCTTGTAGCCTTTGGCCGTCAGAATGGCGGCGACGCCATTCCAGCTCGTCTCGTCGACGAAGGCGCCGTGAACCAGCACGATATTCTTGACGACGCCGGCGGGAAGCGTCGGCTGGGCGGAAGCCGGCGCAGCACCGAAAACAGCGGTGGACAGCATCAGGGCGGAGAAAATGAGGTTTTTCATTGGGGGCTCATTTGGTTGCATTTACTGCGGGGTTGATTTCAGTCCGGATAATCTGCAATATCCTGGCCATCGGCAGGCCTGTCAGAACCATCCGCTCATTTTTTCATAAGCATCTGTATGTTCAGGATTTTATTCGCTGAACACACCCAAAACATAGGATCTGAAGCGATGAGGCGCCATGACCCGAACCCCGCAAGTCATGCTCCATCGTCCGGAAATGCGAGCATGCTTGCGGCCCGGGTCGATCTCCTGTCGCAGATACTGACGCTGATCAGGCTTGAGGGAGAGCTGGTGTTCGCGGCGGAGCTGACACAACCTTGGGCGTTGCGCTTCGAGCCCGGATCGGCCTATTTTTTCGTCGTTCTCGAGGGCGAGCTGACAGTTCTGGCTGCCGACGGACCACCGATCCGCGCCGTGACCGGTGATCTGGTCATGCTGCTGCGCGGCGTGGGGCATATCCTGAGCGACGGCGGCGGTTCAGCCGCGGCGCCGGTGAGCCAACTGATGGGCGAGCAGTTCACGACCGAGCGGCTGAGCGTGCGCCACGGTGGCGATGGCGCCCGAACCAAACTTATCGCGGGCGCTTTTCATTTCGAGAACGAGTCCATGCCCTGGGTCGTCTCGTCGCTGCCGGCCGTGATCCACATCCCGAAGGCGGGAGGCCAGACGGCAAGCTGGGCGGAGGGTCTCGCTCATTTCATGATGGTCGAGGCGCAGGAGGTCCATCCCGGCTCGTCGATCATGATCTCGCGGCTCATCGACGTGCTGGTCATCCGGATCCTGCGCACCTGGGTGCAGACGGAAAAGGCCGGCGATACCGGCTGGCTGGGCGCGCTGGCCGATCCGCGCATCAGCCGCGCCCTGAAAGCCATCCACGACGAGCCATTCCGGCGCTGGAGCGTGGTCGAGCTTGCGCATGTGGCGGGCATGTCGCGCTCGAGCTTTGCCGAACGCTTCTCCGCGCTGGTCAAGGAAGCGCCGCTTTCCTATCAGAGCCGGTGGCGGCTGACCCTTGCGCTCAACCTGCTGCGCCAGGCCGATTCAAGGGTCAGCGACGTGGCGCGACAGGTCGGTTACGATTCCGACGCGGCATTCAGCAGGGCCTTCAAAGCACAGTTCGGCATTGCTCCAGTGCATGCCAGGCTGGCCACTCCGCCGGAGTTGCAACCGAGCCAGGTTCAGTCTGACAGCTAGGTTGAGGGCTCATCTTCCGGCTCCGTTACCGAGGTCCTGGCCCTAGCGGCCGACTGCGGCGCCGAGGTTTGCAAGCGCTTCACGCACCCGCTCACGCGCCTGCTCCGGAAGGCCGAGCACCGGGCGCGGCGGCGTAAACCGGCCGAGGCCGATGAGATCGGCAATCGTAAACATGACGCGGAAACTGCCGAATTCCTTGAACAGCGCCCAGAGCGGCGCGAAGGCATCGTCGATGCGTCTTGCCTCGCTCGCGTCGCCTACCTGAGCGGCCCTCGTCAGCTTCAGTGCCTCGGCGGGCAACAGTCCGCCGGCAACGCTATACCAGCCATCGGCGCCTGCAAGAAGCGCATCCGCTGCACCCCAGTCGCCACTATAACCGACCGCGAAATCATCGGGCGTCACCGAACGGAGACTTGCGATCTCGGCTGCGATATCGCCATTGGCAGGCAGCGGCATCTTCACCGCTTTGACGGTGCCGAGCTTGGCGAGCCGGGCGATCAGCTCGGTGCTGAAGGTGAATTTCGTCGTGCCCGGATTGTTGTAGATGCAGAGCGGCAGCTGCCCGACATCGGCCACGGCAGCGAAATGCTCGTAGACCTCATTGTCCGTCAGCGGCGTATAGGAGACCGGCGCCAGCAGCAGGCCATCCGCCCCGAGCGCCCGCGCATCATCGGCCAGCGCCTGCGCTTCATCCGTCCTGAGCGCCCCGACGCCGACGATGACGGGGATCTTGCCGCCGACGGCAGACATGGCCGTATCCACCGCGCGGCGTCGCTGGTCGCGCGACAGGAAGGCATAAGCGCCGGTGCTGCCGAGCAGCCCGATGGAATCGGCGCCGGCGGCCTGAATCCGGGTCAGCAGCGCGGCGAGCGCGCCGGTATCGGGGATGCCGGAGGCATCAGTCGGCGTGATCGGAAAGGCGGAAAGACCGTGGAAAAGCGGCATCGACAACGTCCCTTCTATGCGCGTGACAGCAGGAGTTTCATGCCCGCCGCACCGAAGACGAGCGCCAGCGTGCCCTCGATCCAGCGCCGCGCGTGGCGATACATGCGGATCATCGGCGCAGTGGAAAAGACCAGCGCATAGCCGCAGAAGATCGTGACGCTGAGAATGGCGCAGCCCGCAAGGATGATGGCGACGGTCGTCGGCGTCGCGCCGGGGCCGAGGCCGAGCGTCATGGTCGCGATCCAGCCGAGCAGGGCTTTCGGGTTGGTCAGATGCATGAGCAGGCCGCGGCGATAGAGGCTGAACCCAGAGGCCGGCCTGATGGCATCGATCGCCCTGCCCTGCTTCTCATCGGAGGTCATGGCCGATTTGCCGGCCTTGTAGGCAAGGAACAGCAGGTAGAGACCGCCGAAGACCTTCAGGATGATGAGCGCCTGGACATATTGGGCAAGAATGGCAGAAACCCCGGTCGCCGCCATCGAGCCCCAGAAGAGCGAGCCGCTGACGACACCTGCGGCGATCATCAGCGCCGACTGGCGACCCTGATGCATGGCCACGCCCATGATGCGCATGTTGCTGGGGCCTGGGCTGGCTGCGGCGATGATATAGGCGGTGAAGACAAGCGCGAGATGATGCGGATCGAATGACATTCTGATTTCCCTGAGAGGTATGCAGCCGCACATGCCGTTCAGGAGCTTGAACGCGATCAGCCACATCACGCAAGCGATGACGGCTTCGAGAATGCGCCGGGAAACCGGCCGTGAAAAGATGGTGCGAAGCCAGGTCGCACCATATCCCAACGAAAACTTGTCTCCGTGACATTACCCGGCATCGACAGGCGCGATCAGCGCCGGCCCGAAACCGCAATTGATTTTCGGAAAGATTGATGTGGAGATTCAAATCATTATGTCGATTTTTATGCGTCCGGATGGACGCGCAAATGGTGCTCCAGGCTCACACGATGGAATGGCGCCTTCCACCGGCCAACTCCAATTTTGCACCAAGCCACTAGCCTGCAAAATGATTGTCCGGCCCAAAATGTAAAAAAACTGACATTGAAGTATGAAAGATGACGTCCCGTTAATCGCCGCACGGTGTTGGGAGATTTTTCGGCTTCTCGCACTCGTGTGGAATTCTTATTTCAGCGGGGTGTGACGTGTTTATCCAAAATGCAATTTCGAGGCCTGTTACCAAGAGGCGTGAACTGACAGTTCGCCTGCTATCGGGTGCAGCCCTATCCATATTGGTTGCCGGTTCGGCTCATGCAGGCGATGGCACCCTTCGGCTGCTGTCGCTGAATATCTGGAACCAGTTCAAGCAGACGCCTGCACTGACCAGGGATTTCATGGTCGCGGGTAACTGGGACGTGCTGATGTTTCAGGAAGCCAACGGCAGCAGATACGTCTCCGACATTCCCGGCATGCTGCAGAATGCGGGGCTTGGAACCTATAGTGGCCAATTGATCGGTGACGTCGGCGTGATCTCGCGACTTCCCGGCACCTATGGCACCTATACCGCTCCGGGTCTCAGCTCCCAGGGACGCTACGTGAACTATCAGGTTCTCGACGGCGAGGCCGGACGGCCGGTGACGACAGTCGGAACGGTTCACTTCGATTACGCCGACAAGGCAGACCAGCGCGTCAAGGAAGCCAAGGCCCTGAACGCCTGGGCGAAGTCTTCAGCCAATCCGGTGATCGTGAGCGGCGATTTCAATGCCGGCGACGTATCGGAGCGCGGCCTGCATTCGAAGAGCCAGCAGGAATTGCTGCTGCGCATCTATACGAAAAACGCCAACTCCTTCTATTACAGCCTGCTCCAGCAATATGCCAAGGACAAGACGGCGCTGGACAAATTCATCGCCGACTGGAGCCCGAAGAACGACGCGGCGATCGATGCGGCGACCATTCCCTCCGGCCTTTTCGAGGACGAGACCTATCCCGTCGCCGGCAACACGCCGCAGACGATGAATGTCCTCAAGAAGCAGTTCATGCTTCTCCAGACCGACCGCGAAAGGGAGCAGTTCAAGCCCCACGAACTCAATGACGGCAGCGTAACCTGGCCGTCGGCGGGCGAGGACGATACGAACACCTGGGGCAGCTGGCACCGGGTGAAGATCGATCACTTCCTGGCCTCACGGCCGTTCGGCAAGTGGTACACGATCGCAGATGACCCCAACGATCCCTATCTGGGTGTCATCCGTGACGTCTATGTGACCAAGCCTGATGGCACCAAGGCGCCCCTGTCCGACCATGATCCGGTCGCCCATGAATTCAAATGGATCGGACCGAGCCTGCAGACCTATCAGCAGACGGTCAACGGTGCACAGGTCGACAAGACACGTCTCGTATGGGGCAAGGACGCCACGACCTTTGCCGGTAACGGCAAGGAATTCTACCTGTCGCGCAACAACATGCGCCGCGACGTCTATCTCGGCCAGGTTTCCGATGCGGACGGCAAGCCGATCCTGACCGGCCTCACCGAGGCCGAGAAGAAGACCTTGCTCGACTGCAAAAGCAAGGATCCGCGCTTTGCCCAGGCCATTATCGACTACTGCATCGACGATCACAGTTTCATCGGCGAGACATTGGTTACTGATGGCGGCACCGTTATCGTCGACGAGGACCTGGCTCTCGGCGGCACCGAGGCGAACCTGCGTCTCGATAATGGCGCGCTGCGCATCGCCGGCACGGGAATGAAGAAACTTGACAGGTCTGTGGTCCTGGAATCCGGCGGCGGCACGCTCGATGTCGCCAATACGGCCAATGCCGTTGTCGTGGACCGGGCAATCTCGGGCGCAGGCAGTCTGACCAAGACGGGCCAGGGCACGCTCAATCTGACGGCGACCAATACCTATACCGGTGACACCAGCGTCAAGGGCGGACGCCTTGCGGTCAACGGCTCCATCGCAACATCGGGCATGACCACCGTCTATGACGGCGGCGTACTCGGCGGCAACGGCACTGTCGGCAACCTTGCCGTCGCGAATGGCGGCAGGATTGCGCCTGGCAATTCGGTCGGGACGCTGCACGTCGCCGGCAATCTCAACCTTGCGTCGGGCTCCGTCTACGACGTCGAAATTGACGAAACCGGCAGGACCGATCAGATCATCGTCACCGGCCAGACGGTGATTGCCGCGGGTGCGGCCGTCAATATCGTGGCGGGCGCCACCTACAAGCCGCTCACGAACTACTCCATTCTCACTTCGAACGCCGGCATCACCGGCTCCTTCGATGCGATCACCTCGAACTTCGCCTTCCTGGACCCCGGTCTGACCTATGGAGGCAACAGCCTGACGATGCGGCTGGAACGCAACGCTACGGCCTTCGCCGACGTCGCGACGACGTCAAACCAGCGCGGTGCGGCCTACGGTATCGACAGCCTCGGCTTCGGCTCCACCGTCTACGATGCGATCATATCGCTCGATGCGGAAAGCGCCCGTACGTCTTTCGCCCAGCTGGGCGGGGAAATCCATGCATCGACCTACAGTGCGCTGCTCGACAACAGCGACATCGTCCGCGACGGTGCATTCGATCGCCTGCGGTCGAGAATGGGCGTCACCGATCGGGCCGTGACCGAAGCCGAAATCGGCGCGGACACCCCTGCCGGCCGTGAGCAGGCGCTCGGTATCTGGAACAAGAGCTACGGAGCCTGGACGAAAAAGGACAGCGACGGCAATGCCTATGGCGTGGACCATTCCGCGGGCGGAATCATCGTCGGCGCGGACGGAACGCTCGGCAACGATTGGCGGGTCGGCGTGTTCGGCGGATATGGCCGCACGGCCGTTTCCATCGATACGCTGGCGTCGAAAAGCGACACCGATCAGATCGATCTCGGCGTCTATGCCGGCACCAATCTCGGTCCGGTCGGCATTCGGTTCGGTGCTGCCCATACATGGAACAGTATCGATAGCGCCCGTTCGGTCTTCCTCCCGACCTTCAGCGAGCGGCTGACCGCCGACTACAACGCCTCGACATCGCAGGTCTTCGGCGAAATCAGCTACCAGCAGTCGATCGGAACCGTCATGCTGGAACCCTTCGCCAATCTCGCCTATGTGAATTTCCGCAACGACGCTTTCTCCGAACACGGAGGCGCAACGGCGCTTTCCGTCGAAGGCACGACCCAGCAGGCGATCTTCACGGAAATCGGTCTCAGAGCCGCAACGGAGTTCAACCTGCAGGAAACGGTTGGAAGACTGCAGGGCTCGGTCAGCCTGCGTCATGCCAATGGCGATACCAAGCCAGAGACGAAGATGGCCTTTTCGGGCGGCAGCTCGTTTGACGTAAACGGTGCGCCGCTTGCGGAAAATGTTGCCGTGGTCAACGCCGGCGTGAATTTCGATCTCGGCTCGAACGCCGCCCTGGCCGTCTCCTATACCGGCCAGTTTGGTTCCGGCGCCAGCCAGAACGGCATCAATGGCTATCTCGGCGTCAGGTTCTGACGCCTTGCCGCATTATTCTTCCTGAATTAGTTTTCATCAAATGAGTTTTCACCCCGCACGCCGCTTGATAAGCGTTGTGCGGGGTTTTGATATGCTGAACACCCCGGAAAGGCCGGCACCACGATGCATTTTGCAGACAATCACGATGATGGCGGCAAGAAGGAGCGCCGGCAGGATTTTCTCATCCGTTATCTTGAGCAATATCAGTATATCTCGCTCGACGACATCGTCTCGCTCTGTTCCGTGACGGCGCAGACCGCGCGTCGCGATATCATGGCGCTGGAACGGCAGGGCAAGCTGCGCCGAACACATGGCGGGGCTGTCATTTCGCTTCCGATCGAAACCGGCATCTATCATCAGCGTCGCGTCAACAATGCCGAGGCCAAGCGCCAGATTGCCAACAAGATAGCCGAGCTTCTCCCGGACAACTGCTCGGTTTTCATCGACACCGGAACGACTTGCGAAGCAATTGCCCGGGCGCTCACGGTGCGCCGGAACCTTCGTGTCGTGACCTATAGCCTGAGAGTGGCGACGACCCTCAGCGAAAACACGGATTTCACGATAGCCGTTCCCGGCGGCTTCATCCGCAATGTCGATGCGGCGGTCTTCAGCGAAAATGCGCAGAATTTCATCCGGGCATTCAAGTTCGATTATGTCATCATCTCCGTCAGTGGCGTCGATAATGACGGCGACATAGGCGACGACGACTACGCCGAAGTGTCGGCTGTTCGCGCCGCCATGGGTCAGGCGGCCCGCGTCATCCTGGCGGTAGACAGCACCAAATTCGAACGCCGTGCACTCGTTCGTCTCGGGTCGATCTCCGAGATGGACATTGTCGTCTCCGAAGCGAGGCCAACCGAAAGGTTGCTGTCACTGCTGGACGGCAGCAAGACTGTCTATCAGGTGGCGAATATGGACAGCAATTCTTCAGGCCTCGTCGCAAAATCGGCGTGACATCCTGACGACAGCTCCGTTGCAAAGCCCCCTGGATCGGGAGCGGGCCGGCTCTCCTCTGATCGGCCCATTTCCGCACCGGAGCGCCCCTGCCCCCTCACATGCCGTTCAGGAGCCTGAACGCGATCAGCCACATCACGCAGGCGATGATGGTTTCGAGAATGCGCCAGGAAACCGGCCGCGAAAAGATGGGGCGAAGCCAGGCAGCACCATATCCAAGCGAAAAAAAGAACAGGAAGGAGCCGGTCACGGCGCCTGCGGCGAACGCCGCCTGATGCCCGGCAAAACGCGTCGAGATCGTGCCGAGCAGGATCACCGTATCGAGATAGACATGCGGATTGAGCCAGGTGAGCGCAAGGCACATGGCCATGGTCTTGCCGAAGCTCGCCCCCGCCCCGTTCGAAACCTGCAGCACGCCCGGTGACCGCACCGCCGAATACAGGCTTTTTGCCCCATACCAGATGAGAAATGCCGCCCCGCCATACCGCATGACCGGATCGAGCCAGGGCATGAGATCCACCACCTGTTTCAGGCTGGTAACGCCGATGACGATGAGGATCGCATCGGAGAGAGCACAGGCGAGGCAGACGGCAAACACATATTCGTTTCGCAGCCCCTGCCGCAGGACGAAGGCATTCTGTGCGCCGATCGCCACGATCAGGCTGAGGCCGGCGGCCAAGCCGGTGAAATAGGTCGTAAGGTCCATGATATCAGAGGTTTCCGTCCCGTTGCTGAGACGCTTCATAGACGGATCACCCGGATTAGGCTAATTAATCATCCTTACGTCAATTAAGCGCAACTTACCCATGATCGATTATCCCGCCCTTCGCGTGCTGCTCGCCGTCGTCCAGACCGGCAGCTTCGAAAAGGCCGCCGCCGTGCTGAACGTCACGCCATCGGCCGTCTCCCAGCGCATCAAGCAGCTTGAAGAGCGCCTGGGTGCCGCCCTCGTCGTGCGCGGAACGCCGTGCACGGCAACGGAAAAGGGCGACTGGCTCTGCCGCCACATGGAAAATGTCGGCATGCTGGAAAGCGAATTGCTCGAACACCTGCCGGCACTCAGCGACCGAGACAGTCCCGAGCAACGCGTCACGCTGCAGATCGCCACCAGCGCCGACAGCCTCGGCACCTGGTTTCTGGAGGCGATGGCGGATTTCTCGAAAAGCTCGAACTACCTCCTGAACATTTCCATCGACGATCAGGACCACACGGCCGAATGGCTCGAACGCGGCCGTGTCATCGCCGCCGTCACAAGCATGGAAAAGCCGGTCTCCGGCTGCCGCCGCTACTCGCTCGGCGCGCTACGCTACCACGCGACCGCCAGCCCCGAATTCGTCCGCCGCTATTTCCCTGACGGCGTCACCCCGCAAGCGCTTGCCCGCGCCCCGTCCATCACCTTCAACCAGAAGGACCGCCTGCAGGCGGAATGGATCCGCCGCACGTTCGCGACAGATATCAACGCACCGACGCACTGGCTGCCGACCGCACAGGGCTTCCTCGATGCCAGCCTGCTCGACATGGGCTGGGGCATGATCCCGACCCACCTGACTGAGGACCACATCAAGGCCGGTCAGCTCGTCGAACTGATATCAGGCACGCCTCTCGATGTCGTGCTCTACTGGCAGATCAGCCGTCTTGCCGCAGACCGGCTTACGGCCCTGACGCAGAAAGTGATCGAGGTGGCGAGACGGTCGCTGGTGTGAGGGTGACGTGCGGGTGCAAACAGCTGCTGCTTTGCGCCAAAAGCGGAGGTGGATGACATATCCACCAACCAGTGCCGGGAACTCTGGGCGGTCGTGCTAATCCCCACGCTATCACTACCTCGAAGGGCCAGATCCCAAATTTACCGAGAAACTGTCGTCTTTACTTCGGGCCGGTGCAGCTGACTAAATCCATTGAATATCCGCATTTGTTACCGCCGTACGTACTGTAGCGAGATACGGTAGAGGTGGTACAATTTGCCGCTGCCCAGACCTTCAGGCGCGCTTGCGCGGTAGCGCACGGCACCGCACTGGCAGCCGCCGCTCACTTCCATCTCGATGCGTTTCATCTTTTCTCCTTCAAGAGGCGGGTTGGGCTTCATCTCTTCCAGGTTTTCGTCTTCTGATCGTACCGGCTGAGGAATACTCTCTCGGTGGATCGCCGAACGGCTCTTCGCATGGATCATGCCGGACCACATGAATTCTCGGACGAACTCCGGGATAACCCGATTCCTGTTGCAATCGCCACTAAATTGCATTAGCTAATTCTTGAGGAAATATTCAAAGAAAAATTGAATACTGCAAAATCCACATGGAAAGGCGCAATTAATACGCCAACCGTGGCGGGATTTACTGTCTGCTTGCTATTGCAATCATCGTGCAACGAGAGCCGCATCGGTCGCGCCATCCGGAGGCGAAGAGGATCATGATAAAGACGGTTTACTTCGCAACCAATCGTCAGCCGCTGCTCGATCCCACAGATCCGCAGCATCAGCGGATCATCGGCTTCGGTTCCGAACTCGGGCCGACCAGCGGCATCGATGTGCGCTACGGAAGCGCCAAGGTCGACGTCAATCTGTCGAAGAAGACGAACGTGCTCGTGCCGGGCTCGCTCGCCGTTGCCAGTCAGCAGCTTCTCTTCGCCGAGGGAGAGGCGCCGACGCTCGGCAGCGACACGATCTTCGACGCCATCCGCGCCTCGATGAAGACCGACAACAAGCCGACGATCGCCTTCATCCACGGCTTCAGCAACAGTTTCGTCGATTCCGTCGAGCGCGCCGGCTGGCTGAGCGCCTTCTACGGTCTCGACGTCAACATATTCGTTTTCTCCTGGCCGTCGATTGCCGCGCTCCTGCCCATACCCACACCGTTTGGCGATTACGCCCATGACCGAAGGACCGCGGAGGCATCGGGCATGGCGATCGCCAGAACCCTGCGTCGCCTGAGCGACTTCGTCGACAAGCTCAGTCAGGAAGAGCGCTGCGATCAGGCCATTCACCTGATCTGCCACAGCATGGGCAATTATGTCATGCGAAACGCGCTGCAGGCGCTGATGAAACTGCCCGAACCCGCCTCCCCGACACTCTCGGCCGTCAATGCCATGACCTCGCTTGACGGCGCACCATCATCCTCCCTGCGCCGCTATTTCGACAAGGTGATCCTGGCTGCCGCCGACGAGGATGCCGACGCCTTCGACGACCCCCAGAAATTCAAGTTCCTGCCGCGGATCTGCAGGTCGATCACCGTCTATTATTCGGAGAAGGACTGGATTTTGAGCACGCTCAGCAGCGGCACGAAATTCAACGGACCGCGCCTGGGCGCCGAAGGCCCCGACAATATGGGCACCATCAGCGACAAGGTGACGGCCGTCGATGTCAGCGCCATCCTCGCCCCATCGGAGCCGGAGAACCACCAATATTACCGCGTCTTTCCGCAGATGCGCGACGACATAAAGGCGGTCCTTACCGGCACGCCGCCCGAAAAGATCGCCAATCGCCAGGCGATCGGGCAAGCCAGGTGGC
Source organism: Rhizobium sp. 05L429 (assembly GCF_056397645.1). Lineage (NCBI taxonomy): Bacteria > Pseudomonadati > Pseudomonadota > Alphaproteobacteria > Hyphomicrobiales > Rhizobiaceae > Rhizobium > Rhizobium sp. 05L429. Next base: position 180,208 of record NZ_JBFTNV010000004.1, read on the forward strand.
GGATCGTCAAGAGGGCTGGAAGAGGCGGGTAAGCAACAGCAGACCTGCCGCAACTTACGAAAATCCGAAATTGCAGAATTAAGGACGACGAAACATCCAATCTTCCACGTGTCTCGATCAGAGGGGGCGTCGATGGCAATCGAATTCGTAATCGAACGCAGTGACAGGACCTACAAGGCAAGAGCAGACGGCGCGGCAGCGTTTTTCATCGGGCTGTCGACCCATTTCCGGGACAGGAGCTCGGGCGAGGATTTCCACGGGCTTTTCAACGTTCCGACAAACGGGCTTCCGAAGCTGCTCTATTCCGCCGCGGATCAGAGACCGGCATTCGGATTCTGGGCTGATTTCATTGAGCCGACCTCGAAATGCGAGGGCGGCAACTACCTGACGCTCAATACCTATGATCGCGCCAAATTCACCTTCGGCTTCGGCCAATTTGCGGCGCATGTGCCGGACGGCGATTTTGTCGTCTACTTCCGCGACATGCTGGGGCGACCCGAGGCCAGGGATTATTTTCCGGACCTGATGGTCAAAGGCGGCCGGATCGTCAGGCTCTCGACAATCGGGGAAGCTCAGCTCGAAAACGCGAGCTCGACGAAGCCCCTGATGAATTACCTCAATCCGACGACCACGCATATCGAGGATGACGAAGTCGTCGCATCCGCCAAGTTCATACACTGGACCGCCAACCATGCGGCCGCCCAGGCATTGCAGGCCTTTCACATGATCGGGACATTCAAGGACAAGATGGCGGCTGCGGACCGAAATCTCGGGCTCGACGGGCGAGCCGCGGATCGATGCGCCATCATCTGTGACATTCTGCACCAGGGACGGGCAAAATATCCGGCGATCCGCCAGGCGCTTGGGACGGGTACGCGGGATGCCTTGCTGGCACTTGGCTCGATTGCCTATCCCGACCGCATCAAGACCTTGAAGACCGCTCTGGATAAAGCCGGAGCGGTCCTGACCGGCAAGCATTGGAGCGCATCGAAACAGGATTTTGTGTGAGGGAGAGCGCCATGTCGTTTAACGAGGAACTTGTCAAAGTCACGTCTGACGAATGGGAAAGATGGGGATTTTCCGCAGCCCCCCTTCACAGGCCGAAGGCAATCGCGGGGCTGGAGGGAAAGCAGCCCTTTGTGGGATTTGTGCATGACTACTGGGTAGTGGTGAACCGGCCTGAGCGCAACGGCCTGACAGACAAGCCATGGTCTGCCGCTTTCATCTCATTCTGCTTCAAGACGGCCAATGCCGGAGACGATTTTCCCTACAGCGAAGGCCACTACGGCTATTGCCAGAAGATCCTGAAGGGAATGAGAGCCGGAAATCCCAAAATCACGATCGAGAAACCGGCAGAGACCGATCTGAAGCTCGGAGACCTGATCTGGGCCGGCCGATCGGGCACGGGATGCGGCACACCACCGCAAAGCTTTGACGGCGCGCTGACGGCGCTTCGAAAGAGGGACGGCTTCTTCTGCAGCCATGCCGATATCGTCGTCGCGATCCGCCCCGGCGAAGTCGACGTCATCGGCGGTAACGTGTCGGACTCCGTGACCAAGACGACCTATGTCACCAACAATGGCAAGATCGCGGATCCGCGTCACGCCTGGGTCGGCGTTATCAGGAATACGCTCTGAGCTTTTGAAACGACGCATCACGCCTTCCGAAAATCGGCTCCGATTTCCGGGCCGATACTGTTGGCGAAGGCGACGAATGAGCCCGCTCACCTTCCCCATCTGGGTTTTGAACCTGGAGTCAGCATTCGGGCGCGGCTGGCAGGCGGAGCTTTATGCTCATCAAAAAACCCCTCCCCAACCCCTCCCCACAAGGGGGAGGGACTAACCCGAGGCGCCCGCATTGCTCCTTCCAAAACGTCGAAGAAGTGGAAAGCGAGTGCGGCAGTCTAAGCCCCTCCCCCTTGTGGGGAGGGGTTTGGGGCGGGGTCTTTCTCCCCAGCACAATCGCCCTCAAGAAACGACGCGAACCTGTTTCAGCCGTCGCGTCGGGTACATCCATTTTCGTCACGATCTGCACCTTCTCCGCCCACTTGGCGCAGCTCATAAACAATGCCATACCGAACGCCACGACGGAGCCATCGATGACCGGGACCGCTTCTCTTCACACATTTGCCATCGGCGATGTCCACGGGCGTGCCGACCTGCTGGAGGAGATGCTGTCAGGCATTGCCGGCAAGGCGCGTGACGAGACGATCGACTACCGGATCGTCTTCCTTGGCGACATCATGGACCGTGGGCCGGAGAGCCGCAAAGCGCTGGATCTCGTCATCGCGACGCTGCGCGACAGGCCGGGCTCGAAACTGATACGCGGCAATCACGACGCCCTCCCTCTTCAGATCCTCGACGAGATGGACCCGGCCGTTCAGGCAGATCTTGTGAACCACTGGCAAGACCTCGGAGGCAGCGAGGCGATGCTGTCCTACGGCCTGCCCCGTGGGGCAGCCATCACCGCAGACGAGATCCGCCGCAGGTTTGGAGACGAGCGCCTGCAATGCCTGCGCGCTGCGGAACGCTATGTCGAACTCGACCACCACATCCTCGTCCATGCCGGCCTGAAACCCGGCATTCCCCTGGCCGAGCAGGATGCGCACACGCTGACGTGGATTCGCGGCGAGTTCCTGAACGCCAGCGCCTCGTTCGGCAAGATCGTCGTCCACGGGCACACGATTACCGCAAGCGAACGCGTCGAGATTTTCCCGAACCGGATTGCCATCGATACCGGCGCCTTCGCGACGAATATCCTGTCCGCGCTTCACATCAGCCCTTCAGGTGATGTCGCGGTGCTGCAGGTAGCGGAAGTCCGCCCCGGTTCGTGCCATTTTCAGGAAGGCAGGCCCCTCAAGCGGTCTCATGATGATGCGGATATGCTTTTCTAGGATTGGGCAGAGCGAGACGGGGTGAACGGGGTCAATTCGGCTCTCGTCTGAACGGCACGAGATTGGACGCAGAACCCTTCGCAAGATCCGGGCCGGCAAGCTCGCCCGGTTCCGCGCGCCAATCCGCCGTGATTTCCAGCCTGCGCGGGCTCGCCGGCATCTGGTCGCTGAAATAGCGCGTCGGCGTTGTTCCGAGCATGCGGCGGAACATGGCGATGAAGGCGCTGACGCTTTCATAGCCGAGATCGCCGGCAATGACGGTCACGAGCTGCCCTGCCGCGAGCCGCTGCAGCGCGACGCCGATATGCAGTTGCTGACGCCAGCGCACGAAGGACATGCCCGTCTCCCGCTGGAACAGGCGGCTGAGCGTCCGGTTGCTTGCGCCGACCCGTGCACCCCATTCGTCTATGGTGAACCGCAACCCGGGCTCGGCGACCATCGCTTCGGCCAGCCGCTGCAGCCGGCGGTCAGTGGGCATCGGCAGATGAATCGGCTCGAGCGGTGCTGCCCTCAGCTCATCGAGAAGCACGCCAACCAGACGGTGAAGCCGCTCCGGCTCCATCTCCGGACTGTCGGGGCGCGGCTCCAGGCGAAAAATCAGTTCGCGCAGGAAGGGCTGGACAAAGAGAATGCCGCATTCGTCCTTCAGGCCGCCGGTCAATCTCGCGTCGACATAGAGATTGCCGATCTTGACATGGCCGCAGACGCGGCCGCTATGGGAGGTGCCGCCCGGGATCCACAGCGCGCAGTTCGGCGGCACCGTCCAGACACCGCCGGCCGCCCTCATCGTCAGCACGCCGCTCATCACGTAAAGCAGTTGCGCCTTGCCGTGGCGATGCGGCTCGGACTCGCCAACGAAGGTCGTCTCGGTGATGAAACTGAAGGCCGGGCGCGACACCTCGTCGATCACGGAGGGGTCAAATCTATCCTGAATATTCATTGCCGATCCTCACAGGCAAACTCAACCGACGGCGTATTGCTCTATCACAGAAGCCGGAGGTCAGAGTAACCACGCATCGTCCCTGCTGCCGATGAGGCTCCGTCCCTTCCGCTCCGCCTCCGCTTCGTTCGCCGCAAAGACGATCGCGAAGCCAAACGCCTTTCCGGCCGTGACAGCCGCGATCTTGATCGCTGGCGACATCGGCCTGCCGCCATCGATGACGATCATGCCGCGGCAATAGGCCCTCATCCGGTCCTTGATCTTCTTGAAAAACAGCGCCCGCTCCTTGCGCTTCTCCTGCGTCTCCTCCTCGTGATCGTCAGGCGCGTGATCCGTGACGAGCACGAACGGCCGCCGCTCCTCCAGCAGGGCCTCGATCTGATCATTGATGGAAGCCTCTTCATCGGCATTGGTGCGGATGAAGACGACGGGGAGACGGGAACGATCCAGAAGCACGGGCAGCGGCCTTTCGAAATGGAAGCAAGTGGGGCGAGACTAGCATTCCGGATGGGGGCCGGATTTCGCGAAGCTGCCAACAAATGTTCTGGATCGGCCAAGTTTTGCGAGGGAGTTCGGGATTGCATCTGCAAAATCTAGCCGACCCGCGAAAAGCCTGCTCCTTTCAATATCTCCTGTCCCTGATCGGATAGGAGAAAATCGCGCAGTTCTCTCGCATCGTTCGGAGCGCCCTTGCACAGCCCTAAACCATATTCGACCTTGGGAGAGAATTCCGCCGGGATTTCGACGACGCGGAAAGCCGGATCGGCCTCCAGCAGCCGGGCGTTGGAATAATAGCTCAGGAAAAGGTCAGCTTCGCCGTCAGCGATCAGATAACCGCCATCCTTGCCGGGCGGTGTCGGCGGCGAATTGCGGCCGCCGACCAGTTGCCGCGCGCGAGCTTTCAGCGCGACGCCCATGCCTGGATGCTTCGCCTCCACAAGGTCGAAAACTTCAAAAGCATAGTCCCCGGAAGGATCGTCGCCTGGCGTCGACGTGCCGATCTTCACCGCAGGATCTGACAGGATGTCGAGAAAATTCTCCGTCGCGAGGCCGAGATCGGCGCGTGCGATCACGCAAAGCCGATTGCGCGCGAAGCAGATAGGCTCTTCCGTGATGCCGAGAGAAGCGAGACGTCGCGGATGCGCCATATTGGCCGAAGCAAAAAGATGGAATGCTTCGCCCGCCTCGATCCGCTCGCGCAACAGGCCGGCAGGTCCAAGTGACAGCGAAATCCCGATACCCGTCATCTGCCCGAAAGCGCCAATGATGGCAGGAAATACATGCCGCATGCTGCCAGCGGAGAGCACCTTCACGGATTGGGTCATCAACGTTCGCCTTTTCGATCTCTTTGCCGGAAGAGCGGTACGAAAGCGGTTTCTTCACGCTCACCGCTGCCGAGGCGTGCTGACAGGATCGGAATGCCATAAAGGGCTTCCAGATGGGCTTCCGTCATCACCTTTTCGGTTGCGCCAAAGATGGTTCTCGTCTGTGGCAGCATGAGCAGCACCTTGTCAGCCACGGCGACTGCGTGGTTGGGCTGATGGGTGGTAAAGGCAATGGCGAGCTTTTCACGGTCGGCCAATTCGCTGAGCAGGGAGAGCACGACATCCTGATTTTTCAGGTCGAGTGCGGAAGCCGGCTCGTCGAGCAACAGAACCGCATTCTCACCCGCAAGCGCACGGGCAATCAGCACGAGTTGGCGCTCGCCGCCGGACAAAGCCTCGATATTGCGCGACGCGTAGTCGGCCATGCCGGTGGCGCTGAGTGCCTCCATCGCCTTTTCCACATCGCGCTTTCGCGGCGTCTGGAAAACCGGGATATGCCGGGCGCGGCCCATCAGCACCACATCCAGCACCGAATAGGGAAAGGAGCCGATGAATTCCTGTGGTACGAAGCCGGTGCCCCGATTGAGTTCCATCCGGCCGGAGGTTGGCTTCAGAAGTCCCGCCAGAACCCGCAGCAATGTCGATTTGCCGCGGCCGTTCGGCCCCAGGATAGCGGTGATCTCCCCTGCTCTCAGGTCGAAGTCGAGATTGCGCAACTGCCAGCGCTCGCCGTCATAGGACTGGCTGACGGCCTCGATGCGCAGCATGACCGGATCAGAATCCACGTGCGCCTCGCTGGGTCTGTTTCAACACCAGCGCGAAGACCGGCGTGCCGATCAGCGCGGTCAGGATACCGAGCGGGATTTCCGTGGCTGTGGCAGTGCGGGCGACGGTATCGATTATCAGCAGGTAGAGCGCGCCGATGATCAACGAGGCCGGCATCATCACCCGGTGATCGGGGCCGACCAGCATGCGCGCCATATGCGGCACGACCAGCCCGACCCAGCCGATAATGCCGCTGACCGCCACCTGCGCCGATACGATGCAGGAGACGAGGATCAGGATCAGCCAACGGAGCGGCTCGACATTGACGCCGAGGGCGCGGGCATCCTCATCGCCGATGGAGAGCAGATTGATGCGCCAGCGCAGGCCGAGCAGCAGCAAGCTGCAGATCAGAACGGGTGCGGCGATCAACCCGAACTTCTCCCAATTGCCGGTGGCGAAACTGCCGAGCAGCCAGAAGACCATGGCCGGCAGCTTGTCTTACGTATCGGCAAGATATTGGACGAGGCTCACCAGGGCGCCGAAGAAGCCGGTGACGACGACACCGGCCAGTACCAGCGCCAGGATATTCCGCCGCGCGACGATACCGTTCAGCGCATAGACCAGAACCAGTGCCGAAAGCCCGAAGACGAAGGCCGAGCCAAGCAGCCCGTAACGCGGAAAGCCGAAGAGGATGGCGAGCACACCACCGAAGGCAGCACCCGAGGAGACGCCCATTACCTGCGGCCCCACGAGCGGATTGCGGAACACACCTTGCATCGTGGCGCCGGAGAGTGCGAGACCCGCGCCGGTCAGAAGCGCCAGCAGGATGCGCGGCATGCGCACTGTGAAGACGACATTTGCCTCCGTCGGCGTTACCGGTACGTCCGGCGGGGAAATCGGCGCCCGAAGGATCTCGATTACCCGCGCGAACGGAATGTCGTAACGGCCTATGCCAAGGGAAGCGACCGCGACGAGCGCCAGAATGACCGACAGGATGGCGATGATCACGGATGGCGGGCGTCGCGGGAAGACGTCGTCACTCATTGCGCAGGGCGATAGTCGGTGCGGTAAAACTCCCTGTAATAGGCATCCGCTTCCTTCTGCATGTCGATATCCTTGAACCGCTCGGGATAAAGCTCCTTGGCCATCCAGAGCTCACCGAGCGACATGGCTTCCGGCATCGGATAACCCCATGCCTTGGCATATTCCGGCATCAGGTAGACCTTGCCGTCCTTGACGGCATCGATCGTCTGCCAGGAAGCACCCTTCCTGATCTCGTCGACGACGGCCGGATAACGCTCCTGGACGAAGATGACAGCCGGGTTCCATTTCAGGACGTCTTCCATCGACACCTGCTTGAAACCGGCGATCGAGTTCGCAACGTTGCGGGCGCCGGCGCGCTCCATCATCAGGCCGGTATATTTGCCGCGGCCATAGGTGGAGAGGTCCGGATTGGCCATGTAGGTGGCGACGCGCTTGTCTTCCGGGATGTCGGCGAGCCGGTCGGCAACGAGCTTGCGGGTCTTCTTGGTGACCGCGATCATCTCCTCGCCCTTTTCCTTGCGGTCAAGCACGTCGGCGATCAGCCGCACGCCGGTCGCGAAACCGGCGTCGATCGCAGCCGGCTCGTCCTTGACGCTCGGATTGAGCTTGACGGCTTCCGCCGGCGGCACGTCGAGCAGCGAGATGGCGACGACGGCAAGGCCGGCATCCTCGATCTGCTTGACCATGTCGGCCGGCGCGTAGTTGGTGACGAACACCACATCCGGCTTCAGCTTCAGCAACTCCTCGATATTGACCTTGGTGAGGCCACCCGGCATGGCAAGGTTCGGAAGCTGCGGTGCGAGACGCACATAATTGGCGCCGAGCTGCTTCTTCCACTCGTCGAGTACACCGACCACCTTGTCCATCGCATCCATCTGCACGGCGATGTTGAGCGTCTGGTGTTGCAGGATGACGACACGGCTGACGACATCCGGGATGTCCACCTCTCTGCCGATCTGGTCGGTAACCAGACGGTCGGCCCAGGCCGGGGCAGATAGCAATAAACCACTGATAGCAATGGCGATTTTCGCAACGAAAGCGAGACGGGCGATCATGGGCATAGGTTCTCCAGGATGAAGCCGACCGCTAGCATGATATTCGGCCGTATACAACGGCGTTATATTCGGATGAATATGTCGATCACGCGGGAACAAGCTGGCCGATGACCTGTTGATGGTCTGTCAATCGGCGGGCAAAGCGGCACGCGCCAAAGCGCGGGTCCGGTTATTGTCGCGAAGAAGCTTACCGGCAGACCGCAGTTGCGCTTTAGCTCTCGACGAACGCCCCGCCCCTGGGATGACGGAGGAAAGGTGGAGCCCGATCAAACCCCTCCCCACAAGGGCGGGAGGGACTCCTCGTGGCACCCGCCTCACTCCTCCAGAAACGTCAAAGATGTGGAAAGTGGGAGAGGCAGGTTAAGCCCCTCCCCCTCGTGGGGCGGGGTCTTGTTTCTTCGGCGCCGCGACTCTTCAACGATCGAACGCACACTCAGTTCATTGACTTGAACGTTTCAAAGATCAGCGCTCTCAGCCAACGATGAACGGGATCTGCATCCATCCGCGGGTGCCACGCCTGGACGATGTCGAAACCCGGCACGGCGACCGGCAGGTCAAACGTCCTGATCTGGCTTGTTGCGGCGGATTTGCGATAAGAATTCGGAATCGCGCCGATCAAATCGGATGCCGCCGCAACCGCGATCACTGCTGGAAAGCTTGGAACGATCAGTCTGACATCGCGGTAGACGCCGAGTTCGGCGAGCGCCCTGTCGACCGGACCGGCAAAATCCGCGTGCGGTGAGAAGAGTACGTGGCCCCAGGCGGCATAGCTCTCGACCGTGATCGGATCTGCATCGAAAATCGGGTGTCCTGTCCGTGCAAGACCCACATACCGGTCTTGAAAAAGGGTCTGGCAACGTAGTTCCCCGCTCTCCGTCGGCAGGACGCCGATATCCAGATCCACGGCCGCGTCTCTCAAGGATTGAACGTCCTTGTCCGATCGCGGCGCAAACCGAAGCCTTATGCCTGGTGCCGCGTTCGCCACAGCAGCGCTCAGGCCCGCGGCAAAAATAAGCACGAACGCCTCATTGGCACGGATGGTGAAATCGCGGCGCACCTCGCGGATTTCCACTGTTGACGGCGGACTGAGCACCGCTTTCACAGCTTCTTTCAACGAATGCACGTCTTCGGCAATCGCCAGGGCATGGGGCGTTGCGACCATGCCGCGCCCGGCCGGCACAAGGATCGGATCGCCGAGCGCAGCCCTCAAGCGTGACAGCGTCCGGCTCATGGCTGACGTACTGAGGCCAAGCCGGCGCGCAGCGGCCGATACGCTTTTCTCGCGCAGCAGCGCATCCAGAGCCACAAGGAGGTTGAGGTCGAGATCGGACATGACTCAGTTTACTCATGCAAGGCGTTTTATGCAACAGTCGTTTGACTTCGTTGCGTCTGGCGCTCGCAATCGGCAAGGCTTAACTAGTAGGCCATCCGATAACGATTGGGAGTTTCTCAATGTCCCTCGCCTCCACCGCATCGATTTCTCAGGATGGCCCGGCATCGCCTCGACAATACATGGCCATCACACTCATCCTTCTCTCAGCTGTTCTTGTCGTTCTGGACGGCGCCATTGCCAACGTCGCCTTGCCCTCGATCGCGCTCTCGCTGCACGTGGAAGCGGGCAGCACCGTATGGGTCGTCTCAGCCTATCAGCTGGCCGTGCTGGTCGCCCTTCTTCCGTGTGGCGCGCTCGGGGAAATCTACGGCGCGCGGCGGGTCTTCCTGATCGGCGTCGCGCTGTTTACCGCGGCTTCGGCTGCCTGCGCCTTCGCGGGCGACCTTTCCCTGCTGATCCTTGCCCGTTTCGCGCAGGGCCTCGGCGCGGGCGCGATCATGGCACTTGCCATGATGAACCTGCGCTCGGCCCTGCCGCAGCACATGCTCGGTCCGATCATCGGCGTCAATGCCATGGTCATCGCGATTTCTTCCGCTGCCGGTCCAGGCATTGCCGGCGCCATCCTATCCGTCACGACCTGGCCCTGGCTTTTTGCGGTCAATATACCGCTCGGCATCATCGTGCTGCTCAGCGGCGGCCTGCTGGGCAAGATCCAGGGCACGAAGCGAAAGCTGAACGTCAAGGCCTTGCTGGCCAACACATCGATGTTCATCCTCTTCTTCTGCGGCACCGACCGGATAGCGACTGCGCCGGCAAGCGGCACGCTCCTCATTGCCGCCTCGGTAGCTTGCCTTGTCATCCTGCTGCGCCTGGAACGCAAAAGCGATGCTCCGATCATTCCGACGGATCTCCTGGCGGCACCCGCATTCCGCGTGGCGGTCATGGCCTCGGTATCCTGCTTCTGCGGCCAGATGCTGAGCTACATCGCGCTGCCCTTCTATCTCCAGAACAGGCTGCACATGACTCCGGTTCTGGCCGGTCTCTACATGATGCCCTGGCCGGTTGCGACCGCGATCATCGCGCCATTTTCGGGACGTCTTGCAAACCGCGTCAAGACCGCATGGCTTTGCGCGACAGGCGGCGCGCTGCTGGCTGCCGGCCTCCTTGTGGCGGCTCTCTGCCCGCCCGATCCGAGAGGCATCGCGTTTCTGGTCGGCACGGTGATTGCCGGCCTGGGTTTCGGCCTGTTCCAGACGCCGAACAACCGCATTCTGCTTCTCTCGGCTCCGAAAGCCAGAAGCGGCGCGGCAGGTGCGATGCAAGGCACTGCACGGCTTCTCGGCCAGACCCTGGGCGGAATCTCCATGTCGCTCATCTTCGCGACATTGCCGCTCTCTGCCGCGCTCGAATTTGCGGTCGTCCTTTCGGCTGGCTGCGCGGCAATTGCCAGCCTGGTCAGCCTGAGCCGCGCCCGCTACGAACTGACGGGACAATCTGGAGCGAGCAGTCGATGAGCATTCTGTTCGCCAGGAGCCGAAAGCATTCCTTCGTTCCCAAAGCAATTCCAGCAAAAGTGTGTAGCGGTTTTGCGTCCGGAATTGCGTGAAAACAAAGAGATAGAGCATTTCCGTGATTCGGAGATAACCGGAAATGCTTTAGTCAGGCCGATCCCGCAGAACCCTCGCATGCCGACCGCAGCATCCCGAACAGCCAGCTCAGGCCGGCATCCATCATCGCGGCGCGCGGGGCGACCGCGCTCAGCTTGAAACGCGGCAGCGGCAATGGAGCATCCACCGTCACCAGGCCGAAGCGCGGGGCGTAGAGTGCGGCGAAGCGGCGGGGGACGGCGACCAGCATGTCGCTGTCGCCGGCGATGGCGAGCGCGAACATGAAGTTCGGCACCGTCAGCGCCATCCGCCTGTTCAAGCCCCGCTGTTCAAGCGCCGTGTCGACGAAACCGTGCGGGTCACCACCAAGCGAAACGACCAGATGCCGCATCCCGACATAGCGCTCGAGCGTCGCCTCCCGCGCGAAGGCATGGCCGGCGCGCATGGCAATGACGAAATCCTCTTCGTAGAGCGTGAGACTATGAAAGCGCGCCGGAATATCATCGGCAGGCACCACTGCGATATCCATGGCGCGGGCTTCCAGATCGGCAAACGCATTGCGCCAGGCCCGCGCAGGCGAACTCTCGCCCTGTTCCGGCAGCAGCTGGCGTATGCTGATATCGACCCCGGGTGCCGTCCTTTCCAATCCGGCAAGCAGCGCGGACAGGAAGACCGCGGAAACGCCATCCGGCGCCCCCAGCGTGAAACGGCGGCTCGACCTTGCCGGATCGAAGGGCTCGGCCGTCGAAATCACGCTTCGCACCCGGGCAAGGATATCGGCGACAGGTGCTGCCAGCTCAACCGCGCGCGCGGTCGCCACCACGCCTCTGGGCGTCCTCACGAAGAGCGGATCGTTGAGCATGCGCCGCAGGCGTCCAAGCCCGTGGCTGACGGCTGATGGTGAGATGTTCAGCCGGTCGGCGGCGCGGCCGACATGGCCCTCCTCGATGACGGCTTCGAAAAGCACGAGGAGATTGAGATCGGCCCGCGAAAGATCAGTTTCATTCAGCATATCGCTGAAATCATATCATTGGCTTCAGCATCGGGAAACGGGCATGTCTGAAGCACGGGTTTTGCAACCGCGTTTCCGAACCCAGCCTTGCAGAGGAACATGCCATGTCGCCGTCTCGCCGATCCCTCCTCGTTGCCGGCCCGGCCGGTCTCGCCTCCCTTGCCGCCGGTGCAGGCGGCAGCCGGGCGGCTCTGCAGGCGCCTGATCTCGCCCTGATATCGGAGAAAGCCAATGCCGCGCTGATGCGCGGTGATGTCGCCACCTACCGGACGCTGGTGCCGCGCACGCAGGATTTCACCCTCATGTCACCCTTCGGTGGCACGCCATCGCGCGAGGCCGACATCACCGAGAAGACCTGGGATGGCATGAGCCGCTTCTTCAGGAACGGCACGCTGAAACAGGATCTTATCCAGACCTATGCCGGCACCGACATGATCGTGCTTGTCGTCGTCGAGCGCGCCAATGTCGAAGTCGGCGGCCTGCCCGCACAGGATTGGGCACTGCGTGTAACGCTCGTCTATCAGCGCGAGGGCGGAGAGTGGCGGCTTGCGCACCGCCACGCCGACCCACTCCGCCATGCCATCACCCTGCAGCAATCGGCAGCACTCGGGCGCGGCGCTGCAGCCTGACGATTGCTTTGCGCCGGGGGCGGACAAGACACAAAGGGAGCGAGGCACCCTGCCCGCCCCCTCTCCCCAAGTTCAGTTGCCGGCAACCGCGTCCCTGAACTCTGCCAGATCACGGTTGAAGCGCGGCGCTTCTTCCAGGAAGGGCGCATGCCCCGATTTCGCGTAGATCTTGGTTTCGACTGCCGGATTGAGCGACCGGGCGCGTGCGATGCTCGGCTCCACATTCACCAGATCGTCCTTGCCGCCATAGAGCAGCAGCACCGGCACGCGCACCTTGGGCAGGGCTTGGGCGGCGGAAACGGTCATCGACGGGACGGTCCGCGTCATGACCCAAGAGGCCATCGCGGCATTGGACAGCAAGCGCTCGAAGGTTGCCGTGTCGGGTTTCGTCGCAAAACACAGAGCCAGGAAGGTCTTCACCGCATCGAGATGCACCTTCAGATCATCCGAAGCCATGCCTGCATAGACATCGGGATGGGATGTGATCAGCGCGGCATTGAGTTCGATGACGCCATCGACATAGACGATCCCGCCAATGCCGTCGTCTCCATAGGTGGCAAGATAGTTTGAGATAACGACGCCGCCGAGCGACCAGCCGACGAGAACAGGCTCTTTCGCACCCGTCGCCTTCAGGACCGCCGAGAGATCGTCCGCCCAGCGGCGCCCGTCGCGATAAGCTTCGGCATCATCAGGCTTGCCCGACAGGCCATGGCCGCGCATGTCGTAGCTGATCAGCCGATAGTTCCGCAGTTTGGGGCTGGCGACCTGCATGTCCCAGTTCAGATGGCTGCCGAGCAGGCCGTGGATGAAAACGATCGCCGGACCGGCGGGATCGCCCGATTCCTGAACCGCGATCTCGACGCCGTCAGGCGCCTTCACCGTGTAGTCCTTCTCCGCCGCCATCGCCATGGAAGACAGGCCCAGCAGCAGGACCACGACTAAAATTCCGCGCATTATTTTCACCATGCTAAAATCCTTATTTTTAGTGATCACTACAAACTAGCGGCTTGCCTTTTGCTGTCAAGCAGTCTTTAGTGATCACTATGGATAAGGTTGTGAAAACACGCCGCAACGGCCCGCGAAGCTTCGACAGGGATCAGGCGATCGATATCGCCATGCGCCTCTTCTGGAGGCATGGATACGAAGGTGTCTCGCTGAATGACCTGACGGCCGCAATCGGCGTCGCGCCCCCAAGTCTCTATGCGGCTTTCGGCAGCAAGGCGGGGCTCTACCGCGAGGCGCTCGATCGCTATTTCGGGCTGCGGGGGGCGTTGTGGCATATCAGAACGACCACGACCCTTCAGGAGACGATCGAGACGCTGCTGCACAAGGCGATCGATGCCGTTACCGACCCCGCGGGAGAGCGCGGCTGCATGATATCAAGCGGCATGATCCAGTGCGGGCCTGACCATGCGGACCTGGCGCGCGAGATGGCAGAGCAGCGAAACACGATGCGGGAGACGATCGCAGAGACGCTGGGGCAGTGGCTGGACCAGGAACGCGCAGTTTCCCTTGCCCGCTATCTTGTGGCCGTCATGCAGGGATTGTCCGTCCAGGCACGTGACGGCGCCTCGCGGCAGGAACTGCAACAGGTCTCGGACGAAGTCATCGCCGGTGTGCAGGCCAGAGGCTTCAGCGAGATTTAGCGAGGCTTCCTGATCAAGTCGTTGGTGCCGTCAAAAACCCCTCCCCAACCCCTCCCCACAAGGGGGAGGGACTACCTTGGAGCACCGGCTCGCTTTTCCCGAAACGTCGAAAATTTGCAAGACGGGTGCGGCAGTTTAAGCCCCTCCCCCTTGTGGGGAGGGGTTTGGGGCGGGGTCTTCAGTCGTGAGGACGGAAGCCTACCTCTCCACAAACTCCCCGCCCCCGAACACCTCCGCAAGTATCGGCGGCCTCATTCCTTCTCCGCATCCTTGTCGCCATCAGACGCTTTCGGTTTGTTGGGCGAGCGCAGATTATCGAAGCCCATATAATGGTCGACGTCAGACGTATTCCATCTGCCGCCCAGATAGATGATCGCGATGGCTACGGCGAAGATGAACATGACATAGAGCGTTTCCATACCTGCGATGTAGCGCGCACGGCCGGTTTGGACAGCGTCCGGCGATATGCCGCCGCTGTCAGGCCATTGCCAGCTGGCCAGCGGGCGCTGCGCCATAAGCTTGCCGGCCGCCGACCCAGGTGCGCCGCACGGCGGGTGCCGCACCCTCGGGCCAATCGACCAGCACGAGGTCCGCCCGCTTGCCGACTTCGATGACGCCGCGATCGGCAAGCCCCGAGGCACGCGCCGGATTATCAGAGACGAGTGGCCAGAGCGCATGGAGCGGCGCCACGCCATCGGCCTTGAGCCTTGCAAGGCCGAGCAGCATCGCCGGATAGTAATAGTCCGAGGCGAGAATATCGCAGAGCCCTTCGCGGATCATGTCGGCCGCGCCAATCGAGGCGAGATGGCTGCCGCCGCGCGTGGCGTTCGGTGCGCCGAAGACGATGAAGTCACCGGCATCGCGGGCGGCCCGCGCAACCCGCCGGTTCATAGGGAATTCGCAGATCCGCGCGCCGCGCTGGCGGAAGAAATCGCGCGTCTCGATCTGGCTGTCGTCATGCGACAGCATCGGCGCGCCGGCGGCCTTTCCGAGTGCTGCCACTTCCTCGATCGCGTCAGGCACCTGCGGCCGGCGCTCCCACATGTTGCGCACTAGCGCCACCATATCCGCCACCGGGATCTTCGCCCGCTTGGCGCGTTCCGCCATCTTCTCGGCGAAGGCAGGCGTTTCGGGATCCACTGTCGGGAAGGCCGGATCGAGGTCGAAGGGCCGCTCCTGCAGCGGGATCGACGGATGCAGCATCACCATCGACGTGTGATCGTTAAAGGCAATCGACGGCAGGCGCGGACCGGCCAGCGCCTCGCGGATGAGATCGACCGCTTCGAAGCAGAAGGTTTCCCAGCGAAGCTGCACGCGATTGTCCACGGTCAGCCGCGGCGTGAGCGCATCGAGCGCACGCACGATGGCATAACCGGTTTCGACCGAGCGAAGCCCCGGCTCCCAGCTGAGCGTCAGCGCATGATAGGCCGTCGCGATGCCGTTAGCGGCAAGCTGGCGGTCGGTTTCGAGCAGCGCGGCAGGAACAGGCAGCATGGTGCCGGGCCGCGGCATGACCTGCCGCTCGAAGGCATCGCCATGAATGTCCACGAAAGCCGGACCGAGCAGATGGCCGCGTCCGTCAACGACATCAGCTCCGTCGCGCTGACCGTCGATACCGGTGATCCGGCCGTCTTCGATACGCACGGAAGCGCGCTCCAGACGGTCTCCGAAAACCACGGTTGCGCCCTCGATGATCACTGCCGGATTGTTCTGCATGGGTCTCATTCCAGGAAAAAGAAGGCGCGGCAACTGAGTCCCTCGACAGGCTGCGCGCCGATCGCCGCTTCTAACCAGCGGATATGACAAATTTGCGAACGTCGCTGTACATCGGCGTTATTTGATCGCATGCGGCAGCGCTCATTCCTCCTGGCCGCAATCCGGGTTCCTCGTCCCGGGTGGAAGCTGCTTTACGGATATGCCCGTGAATGGCACGCTCAATGATAAGGCGACGCTTCGGCAGTTGCTGAACCATAGCCAGGAATTCGATCCCTCTGCATTCCTCCGCGCGGATCAGAGCAAGCAGCGGTAAGTTGATGGCCAAGCAGTCGGACAAGATCGGGTCGCCGCGGCGCAGACAGCGCAAGGGTGCCCCCGTCTCCCGGTCTGAATTCCTGCAAGGCCGGGACCGCGACATTGCCCTGATCGACAAGATGATCGCGCGGATCGACCAGGGCGGATCGACGCTCGTGATCAGCGGCGAGCCAGGGATTGGAAAATCCGCACTCCTCGAGCAGGCCAGGCATCGGGCGCGCGAGCGCGATCTGACGGTCTTGAGCATGACCGGCGTTCTGGCTGAGGTTCATCTGCCCTTCGCAGCGCTCGAGCAGGCGCTTCGCCCGCTGATGAAGGAGGCCGTCAACCTGGTTCCCCGTCAGCGATCTGCCTTGTTCTCCGCTTTCGGCATGCATGATGACACGGGCGCACCCGACATCTTTCTGGTGGCGCTCGCGGCACTGTCCCTTCTGACGGAAAGTGCGGCGCTGAAGCCCATCCTGCTCATTGCCGACGATGCCCAATGGCTGGACGAGGCGACCTATGAGGTGCTGGCCTTCATCTCACGCAGGCTGAGTTCGGATCCTATCGTTCTGTTCGCGGCCATGCGCGATGGCTTCGACCGCCTGTTCGACGATCCCTCCCACCTGCGGCTTCGGCTTTCGGGGCTTGGCGAAGCCGACGCCGGGCACCTGCTGGACGCCCATGCGCCTGATCTTTCGGCCGATCTGCGCAGCCGCTTCCTCGAGGAGGCCGCGGGCAATCCCCTCGCACTGCTGGAACTGCCGCGCGACAGGCGAGCGGCTGATATCAAGGATACGACATGGCTTCCGCTGACGGAACGCCTGGAACGCGCCTTCTCGTCCCGTCTGACCGATCTTCCCGCTGCAACCCGGATGCTGCTGTTCGTGGCGGCGGAAAACGACGGGACATCGCTCCACGAAGTCCTGCGCGCCGGAAAAGCCGTGTTGGGCGAAGAGGTGGATGTCAGCGCCCTGACGCCGGCCATTGCCGCCAGGCTGATCGACCTTGACGAAACGGAGGTGCAGTTCCGGCATCCGCTGGTGCGTTCGGCGATGCACCAGGCGGCAGATCTGACGACGCGGCACCGGATCCATGCCGCCCTTGCCGAGATCGTTCATCAAGAGCTGGACCGGCATTTATGGCATCGTGCGGCAGCGACGATCGGACCGGATGAAGAACTGGCGGGCGAATATGATGCCATGGCCGGCCGGGCCTTGCGCAAAGGTGCCGTCGCCATGGCAATCGAGGTTCTCGAAAAAGCGGCGGCACTGAGCAGCACGCCGAGAGCCAGCAGCGACCGTTTCCTGCGCGCCGCCGAGCTTGCCGCCGATCTCGGCCAGCCGGACCTGCTGGAGCGTCTGCTGCGCCAGGCCAATGTCAGCGAGCCTGATCCTGTCGCATCGGCGCGGATCGGTTGGTGCCGCGAGATGGGCCAGCCTCCGATGGTCAACGATCCCGGAAAAATCCCCAGTCTGGTTGGCCTCGCCGCTGAGGCCAATGCTGCCGGCGCCACGGATCTCGCAAGCAACCTGCTCTGGCGCGCCGCGCAGCGCTGCTGGTGGAGCAATGCGGACGGGGATCTTCGCAAAAGCATCCTGATGGCGGCAAACAGGCTAGAATTGCCCGATACCGATCCATGCCTGATCGCGATATCCGCTTACGTTGAGCCGCTTCATCTTGGGGGCGAAATATCGGGCAAGCTCCAGCAGCTTGCCGGCACGAGCGGTGGCAATCCGGTCGCGGCGCGCATTCTCGGCAGTGCGGCCAATGTCATCGGCGCCTTCGACCTCGGCGTCAGTTTCCTCACTTATTCGGCTGCCGCACTGCGCGATCAGGCGCGGCTCAGCGACCTCGCGCGCGTGCTCTTTGCTCAAGCCTGGGCAGAAATGGAAGTCGGCGACTGGACGGGCGCGATGCGGGAGGCCGAAGAATCTGTTCGCTTCGCCGAAGAAACGGGAGGAACGCTTTGGATTGCCGCGGCCACGATCGTCAAGGCGAGGCTTGCGGGCATGATGGGCAATCTGGACCAGTCACAGGTCTATGCGGCCCAGGCAGAACGCCTGGTCGTCTCTGTCGGCGCGAGTTTCCTGCTGGCAATGCTGCAGATCGCGCGCGGCACGGCCGCCATCGGCGCAGGCCGGCATTGGGAGGCCTATGAGCATCTGCGGCGTCTTTTTATCCCTGCCGACCCGGCTTTCAACTCCGGCCTGCAATTCTTCGGTCTCGCTGATTTCGTGGAGGCCGCAGTCTTCTCCGGACATGCCGAAACCGCCGAGGAGGTGATCGAGGAGATGCAGCGTGTCGCCGGTCCGTCGCCAGTGCCGTGGGTCGAAACGATGCTCTCCTATGGCAAGGCACTGCTCGCAACACCCGAGGAGGCCGAGCGGTTCTATCTGCAGGGTCTCGGGCCGGGCGCAAGCAAGTGGCCTTTCCTGAGAGGACGTCTTCTGCTGGCCTATGGCATATGGCTGCGCCGCCAGCGTCGGTCCGCCGATGCGAGAGCGCCGTTGCGCGAGGCCCGCGACATCTTCGATGCGCTGAGCGCCCTGCCCTGGAGCGAGCGTGCGCGCGAGGAACTGCGCGCTTCGGGAGAAACGAGCCGCAGGCGAACCGAATATGTCTGGGAGATGCTGACCCCACAGGAGCTGCATATCGCCCAGCTTGCTGCCGAGGGTCTGTCGAACAAGGAAATCGGCGGCAGGCTTTATCTGTCGCATCGCACCGTCGGCTACCACCTTCATCGCATCTTTGCGAAGACCGGCGTCACGTCGCGCTCGGGGCTGCGTCCCATTCTGACTGACGCCGTAACTCCTGAAAGCTGACCACCGACCTGTCACCGGACTGGTCATTTGACAGAAGCGGAAGCTTCCGGTCGGGGGCTACCAATAGGGCGCGTGCAACCTTCCCGGAGAGAAAGACCGTGAAACTCTTGCCCCTACTCGCAACCCTCAGCCTCGGAGTAACTCTCATGATTCAGCCCGCTCAAGCGGCGCCGGACGCTGCCACCGACCCGCGGATCGACCCCCAGGTCCGTGCCTTCCTCACCGAAATCAACAAGGATCCAAGCCCGTTCTGGGAACTGCCGCAGCCCAAGCCCCAGGAGATCCTGACCGGGCTTCAGAACATGACGCCGGTCGACATGTCGGGTGTGACCACGACCGAGCAGACCATCACTGAGGATGGGCTGAGCGTGAAGATCTACATCATGAAGCCCGAGCACATCACCGGCAAACCCGGCGTGCTGCTCTTCATTCACGGCGGCGTCTGGATCGTCGGCAATTTTGAAAACCATCAGCGCCTTCTGCGCGATCTCGTTGTTGGTTCCGGCCAGGTTGGCGTCTTCGTCGAATATACGTCCCTGCCTGAAGCACGTTTTCCCACGCAGCTCGATCAATCCTATGCCGTGCTGAAATGGGTGGCGGCTCACGCTGAAGAGTTCGGTGCGGATGGAAGCCGGATCGCGGTTGCCGGCAATTCGGTCGGCGGCAACATGGCCGCAGCGCTGACAATCATGGCCAAGGACCGCAACGGCCCGAAGATCAGCTTCCAGGCTCTTCTGATCCCCGCAACCGATGCCAGCGTCGACACGGGCTCCTATCACGAATATGGCGAGCAGCGCTTCCTGGCGCGCGCATTCATGAAATACGGCTGGGATCTCTACGCGCCCGACGCCAAGACCCGCGACAACCCCTATGTATCGCCGCTGCGCGCCAGCATTGATCAGCTCAAGGGCCTGCCGCCGGCTCTCGTCATCACTGCCGAGAACGATCCGCTGCGCGACGAGGGCGAGGCCTATGCCCGCAAACTGAAGGAAGCCGGCGTGACCGTGGCTGCGGCCCGCTACAACGGCACGATCCATGACTTCGTGCTGTTGAACGCGATCCGCAATGTACCTTCCACGGAAGCCGCGATCGAACAGATCAGCGACAATCTGCGCCGCTATCTCGAACCCGCAACGCATTGATCGATGCGGCGACGCGGCGGCCATCAGCGCGCCGCGTCTGTGATACCCATCGATCCGTGCCTGTCCCAAAGTGAGGGTCGCCGGTGGATCACCTCTCTGCCCGCTCTGCGCCATACGCGGCCCCGCTGAAACACCTCAAAAAGATCAAACATTTGAATAGCAGAAATCAACGGGACGCAATTGGTCGCAAGATCCGGCTCTGATACCAAGAGACCGATGACCACACGCTCGAAACCCTCAGTCCTGTTCATCCTGATCGCCGGCGGAACCGTTCTGGGCATTGCCGGCACCGATCTGGTGCTTCCGGCCATCCCGAGCCTGCCGGGGCAGCTCGGGGGAAGCATCGAGGCCGCACAGCTCGTGCTGGCGGCTTACGCGTTCGGCACGCTGGTCGGGCTGCTGACCTTCGGCGAACTCGGTGCGCGGCATGATCCACGCAAGCTGCTGATCTGGTCGCTTGCCCTGTTCGGGATTGCTTCGCTCTTAGCGGCTGAATCACCGTCGATCGAATGGCTGATTGCGCTGCGCTTTGCTCAAGGTGCCTTCGGCTCCGGCCCGGCTGTCTTTGCGCCGGGTTTTATCCATGGCCTCTATCCGCCCGACAAGGCGGCCGCCGCCATGGGGCGGCTCGGTTCCGTCGAGTCCCTGGCGCCGGCGCTCGCCCCCATCGCCGGAGCCTGGCTGCTGGAATTTGGCGGCTGGGAGATTTCCTTCGTCCTGCTGGCAGCGCTCTCTGCGCTGGTCGCCGCAGCCGTTTTCTGGCAGCGCGCCCATTTCCCGCGTCGACAGCAGATGGAAGACCACCACAGCTACTTCGCCATTCTGAAGAACCGCGAATTTCTGAGCTATGCGTCGAGCCAGGCTCTGAGCCTGGGCGCCCTCCTCGTTTTCGTCTTCGGCCTGCCGGCCGTCCTGACCGGCCCGCTCGACAGGGGGATCGAGGACTTCGTCATGCTGCAGGTCTGCGGCATCGCCATCTTCATTCTGGCCGCGAATTCGTCTGCATGGCTCGCGGCAAAATTCGGCACCCTGCGGACGATCCGCGCGGGCACGGCCATCATGCCCTGCGCCTTTCTGGCAATCCTGGCCTATGCACTCACAGGCGCCAGCAGCCTCTCGGCACTCGTCCCGCTTTGGGCGGTCGTGAATTTCGGCTTCGGCATTCGCGGGCCGATCGGCTTTCATCGGGCAATATCGGCTGCCCGCGGCGATCATTCGCGCGCCGCCGCAATCGTCATCGCAGCGATCCTCGGCATAGCGGCACTCGGAACGACGGCCGTCGCTCCCTACATCTCCGTCGGTCTCTCGCCGCTGGCGATCGCCGGTGCCGCGATCTCGGCCCTCGCGCTACTGTCGCTGGCGCCGCTGCGAGCCCTCGTTTGAAGCCCCACCGCCAGGCGGTAGTGACGCCGGACCTGAACCAGTGGACGGCGCCATATCGGTCGTTGCCGATCAGACAAGGGGTCATTACGGAACGACGTGATGGGCGGACACCTTACAGGCTAACTTTGACTCTGGCCGACACCATGTCGGCGTCACGACGCGGAGGCTCGGGCGACGCGGCGGCCAAGAGTGCGCCGTGTCGCTGGCTCATGCCCGGTGCGGAACTGTTTTAGATAACACTGTGTCCACACCGGTATCGGTAGTTTCGCCAGATCCCGCGTGGTATTGGGCGTTAGCCCCAGGAGTTCCCGATATTGCTCTCACTTGAGACCGTCATCACGTTTGCTGCCGCAGCAACTATCCTATGCTGGGTACCAGGTCCGGATAATTTGTTCGTGTTGATGCAATCGGCGATCTACGGCCGGGGTGTCGGGCTGTCCGTGACCGCAGGGCTGTGCATAGGCCTTGTCTTTCACACGGTCGCTGTGTCCTTGGGTGTCGCGGCAATTTTCCAGACGTCGCAATTTGCCTTCGATGCACTGAAGTTCATCGGTGCGGGTTATCTTGTATACCTGGCCTACAAGGCCTTCCGGGCAGTGCCGGACGAACTCGAGGCTGGAACCGCGAAAGTGAAGCCGATGTGGCAAATGATGGCGCGCGGCGTCGTCATGAATGTCACGAACCCGAAAGTCGCGATCTTCTTCCTTGCATTTCTGCCCCAGTTTACCTCTGCCGCCAACGGCAGCATCGTTTTTCAGATGCTCCAGCTTGGCGGCATCTTCATCATCTGCGCCTTCACGTCTTTCGCCGTCATCTCGCTGCTTGCCGGGTCGATAAGCACCTGGTTGAAGCGCTCTGACCGAAGCCAGGTCATTCTGAACCGCGTTGCCGGCCTCGTATTCGTCGGGCTGGCCGCAAAGCTCGCAACAGCGCATCGTTAAAGCAGCCGTTTCTCGATCGTTTGCGAGAAAGCGTACTCGGTCCTCGCGCTGTGAGATCAACTTCCGACATGACGCTCGATCGGCTCGGCCAGGTCGATCCAATGCGGGCGCGGGGCCAAGGGCTTCGCCGTCAGTAGAGCGACGTCCTGTAGGCGTCTTCGAGTGCGTCATCTATTTTGCGCATTTCGATATCATCGGCCGGAGCGCCAGTCGTCTGATCCAGGATTATCTTTGAAAGCGAGGGCATCTCGCTGCGATCCTGAAAGTGCTCCGGGTCCCATAGATGAGAGCGCCTGAATGCCTTGGCGCAATGCAGGAAGACCTCGCCCACCCTGACCAATATCGCGAGCTTGGGCAAACGATCGCCGACACCCATATCCCCAAGGATTTCAGGGTCGGTCACGAGCCTTGCTTCGCCATTCACGCGAAGCGTGTCGTCAAATCCCGGAATGATGAAGAGCAGTCCAACGCTGGGATTGGTGAGAATATTGGCCAGCGTATCGAGGCGATTGTTGCCCGGTCGGTCCGGGATCGCCAATGTGTGCGGATCAAGGATTTTCACGAAGCCGACCGGATCGCCGCGCGGGCTGACATCTGCTTTGCCATCCTGGTTCTGGGTGCCGATGCACAGGAATGGCGATCGCCTGATGAACTCCTGTGCGTGCCTGTCGAGTACGCCCAGACACTTCTGAGCGGCCAGAGCATGCGTCGGTTGAAACAGCTCCCGAAGAGCCTGTTCATCCCTCACGACAAATCTTGGATCGACACTGAACTCCGTCATTGCATTCGCCTCCCACAGCATCATGGCCGGACGATCGCGCCATGCTGATGTACGTACCTCAAATCTGTACTGTTCGTCAAGTCACGTTGACCCTGCGAGCGAAGTGCTTCGTCAATGCGAGGTCTCTGCCCTTCCGTCCGTCCGGTCTCTCGGTCCCCGCTTGCCCGCGGCTACTACCTCCCTGGTAATTGATGCAATACCGAGTTTTTCAGATGGTCCGGGTCAGGCGCGGTCACCACCCGCGATCCTCAGCCCGAATATCTGAAAGGTCATGCAATGCCCCATTTTCCGATCCATAGCCTCGAGACGGCGCCACAGGCGTCGCAATCCGCCCTGCGCGGCCTGAATGATGCTTTCGGCCTTGTCCCCAATATCGCAGGCGCCATGTCGACTTCGCCCGTGCTCATCAATTGCCTGGCAGCGCTTTTCCAGAACGTGCATGGCGGCAGCTTTAGCGAGCCGCAGATCCAGGTATTGCTGCTGACCAACGCCGTGACGAATGCCTGCGAGTGGGCTGTCGGCTTTCATTCGTTTCTGGCCATCCGGCAGGGCATTCCGGCTGTCGATGTCGAAGCGATCAGAAGCGGCGGGTTGCCGGGCGAACCGAAGGCGGCAGCGCTTTCAAAGCTCGCCCGCACACTGATCGAGAGCCGCGGACGACTGCCGGAAGCCGATGCCGACGCGTTTCTTCAGGCGGGCTTCGGCGAGGACGAGCTTCTGGAGGTGATCGCCGTTGTCGCCGCTTCGACGATCACCAATTATACCGGCAGCGTCACCCGCCCTGCCCTGGAGCCGCCGTTTGATGCCTACGCCTGGATAAAGCCCTGATATAGAATGGGCTCGGCCGCTCCGGCGGCCAGCCTCTCCCACGATCCAGCGGACCCCATGACCAGAGCCTTTCATGCCCCACGGCCTTCCCATCCGACGACATCAGGCGCGCTGTTGCGCCAATGGCGAGAAATCCGGGGCAAGCCGCAGCTGGAACTCGCGCTGGATACGGGCATCTCGCAAAAGCATGTGAGCTTCGTCGAAACCGGAAGATCGACACCGAGCCGGCAGATGATCATCGATATCGCCGACGCCCTGCAGATCCCCCTGCGCGAGCGCAATGCCATCTTTCTTGCCGCGGGATACGCGCCGGTCTACCGCGACGAACCGCTCGACGCCCCTTCCATGCAGAGCATCGATCGCGCGGTCGGGCGAATGTTGCGGCAGCATGAGCCATTTCCGGCGATCGTCATGGATCGGTATTGGAATGTGATCGGCACGAACAGATCGGCCCCCGCCTTCTTCAATCGCTTCATCGATCTTTCGCTGCGACCGAAGCCTCGCAATCTTCTGCATCTGATGTTCGATCCCGAGGGGTTGCAGCCCTTCCTGATGCACTGGGAGGAAACGGCGCGCAGTCTTCTTTCACGGGTCCGAAGGGAAGCGATCGGTCATGTTTCCGACGAAGGCACGCAGATGCTCATAACGGAGCTCATGGCCTATCCCGATGTCCCGCAGGACCTGCATTCCGGATCGGCCTCGGATGCCCTGCCCATGATCCCCCTCAGGTTTCGGACGGAACGCCATAGCCTCAGCCTCTTCTCGATGATCACAACGGTCGGAACGCCGCAGACGGTAGCCGCCGAGGAAATGCGCATCGAAACGATGTTTCCGGCCGACGAAGAGAGCGAAAGCATCTACCTGGACTTCATGAGCCGAAATGGCGCTGGCTGAGCCGACAGACGCCGCGGCTTCACGAGATTGATCCAACGGCAGCGATGGCGGGTTTTTAACGCCATCCGCCAGGATCGACCTTTGTCGCAGCCTCGAATTTGGGTAGTCTCAGTTCCGCAAGCGTAAGAGAAATCTTTGTTATTCTTGTCTGTTTCGAGACTAGGAGGCCAGAATGCGCACCGTCTCTGCCGGAACCTTGGATATTGCCTATATCGATACTGGTCCGCCGGACGGGACACCGGTTATTCTATTGCATGGTTTCCCGTACGATGTTCATGCCTATCATGAGACAACGGAAATCCTGACGGGCCACGGCCATCGTTGCATCGTACCATTTCTGCGCGGCTTCGGAGGGACAAGATTTCGGTCAGAGAGAACGCCGCGTTCGGGTGAACAAGCCGCGTTAGGTGCGGACCTGCTTTCACTCATGGACGCCCTTTCGATCGAAAAAGCCTTGCTCGGTGGCTATGATTGGGGAGGCAGAGCGGCGTGCATAGTGGCCGCACTTTGGCCGGCACGGGTATTAGGCTTAGTGAGTTGTGGGACTGGTTATAACATCCAGAACATCGCCGAAGCCGGAAAGCCAGTACCTCCCGAAGAGGAGGCTCGCTATTGGTATCAATATTACTTTCATTCAGAGCGTGGCCGCCGGGCTCTTGAACAGAATCGCGCTGATGTTTGCGGGTTCATCTGGAAAACTTGGTCGCCTACATGGTCGTTCAGCCAGGCAACCTTCGAGCAAACAGCCGCTTCCTTCGATAATCCCGATTTTGTGGACATTGTGATCCATTCATACCGCCATCGCTTCGGTGGTATCCCCGGTGATCCGGAAGTCGAAGCAATAGAAGGTCTCTTGGCCAGACAGCCGGACATTACGGTTCCGACGATTGTTCTCCAGGGTGCGGACGATGGCGTCGACCCACCCACCTCGATCGATCGCGATGAGCCGCATTTTAAAGCTAGCTACGAACGGCGCATCGTTCCTGGCGTCGGACACAACTTACCGCAAGAGGCACCGAAAGCGTTTGCGCAGGCCATCCTCGACTTATCCCGGAGTTCCTGAGTTGTTCAACGCAATCTGCCAAAAGCGACCGCGTGGCAACATCCGCCCGGCCAGCTTCAAGAACTGTATCCCACCAAAACGATCGTCGCCTTTGCGGGCGCTCCCGCTCCCACCACCTTCATCGTCAACATCATCATGCCCATCCCGGAAAGCAGCAAGAAGCCTTCGAGATCATCCAGGACGTAGTGCATTACGTCGCCGAACGGAAGGAAGGTTTCCTCTGGAGCAGCCTGGCGAAGAGCAGCGACGGCCTGACGGTCGTCAACATCGAGGCGATCCAGGAAGCCGGCAATGTCGGCGAGTTCTTTTCCGATACTGTTTCGCCGAAAAGTTCAAGCGGCTGGACACGGTCTCCAGCAGCGAATTCCATGCCTATACGGCCGCGGATCTCGTGCTCCCGAAGCGCGAAACGGCCGGGTGAGCATAATGACCGGGTAGAGCGGAATGCGCCCGGCCGACAGAAATCCGGCGGAGGAACCTTCCCTTTACCGGCGCTGACCACACTCGCCCCTCCGGTTTGCCACAACCTTTACGAGAGCGCTTCCGGCGCGCTGCAGAGCCGGCTTGCCCATGTCCCGACCGCGACTACCCGGAAGTTACCAAAGCCATAACATATTGATTTATAAAACTGTCGCATTTGAAGATCCTGTTGCCGCCCTGCAACAAGCTGTCGCTTTTGGAACAGCAAGCCTTGCATGTGATCCGCTGATCGCTTGCGGGATAGGCCGAAGCAGCGCAGAAAAACACATCCTTTAAGCGTGTGAACATATTCGAATCAATTCATCGAGGAGCAGACATGGGCGGCGGCGCTGCGGGCATAGTTGGAAAACGAAATCTTCTGGCTGGCGTTAGCATCGCGGCCTTGGCCATTGCCTGCTGTCTGCCGGCTCCCGTGTCAGCGGGGGAATACACCGCCACCACCAGAGGGGAGCTGGACGATCAGATCAGAGCCGCGAATGCCGATGGCGCCGCAAGTTCTATCATCAGGCTGACCGGCGACGTAGGCGTCGGAGTCGCACCAAGCCTCGCTGCGGCAACCAAGCCGATCACGATCGATACGCAGGGCTTTGTTCTCTCGGGCGCGGATGGTACCGGCGCAACCCCTGGCACCACGGTGACCCTGCTGGGGAGCGGCGGTGGAACCTATACATTGATGGGGACTTTCAAGGGCGGCAACGCGGCTGCGGGCGTCGGCGGTCAAGGCTTGCGACTAACGTTTGGGGCAACGGCAACCAACAACGGCGTGATCCAGGGAGGAAACAGCCTGGGCAGCACCGGCGGGTCCGGTCTCGAGCTCGGAGGACCCGGCGCCGCGCCGACTTTGGTCAACAACGGAACGATCCGCGGCGGAAGCGGAACTGTCGGTGGCTCAGGGATTCTCTACCGCGCGGGCACCCTTACCAACACGGGAACAATCGAGGGCGGAACGGGCGCGGCCGCCGTCGTCGGCAACTCGGCCAGCACAAATCTCTCCATCATCAATAGCGGCACAATCCGGGCTGGCGCGGGCCAGGCAAATGCTATCACGCGCTCAGCTGCGGCGACGACGGGCACAGTCACGCTTGAGCTCCGGGCCGGGTCAGTGATCGAAGGTAACGTCGTTGCTGGTGTCACGCCCACCACTGATACGCTGCGCCTCGGCGGCTCGGGCACGGACAGCTTTAACGTCTCCGCGATCGGTGCGGCCGCCCAATACCAGAACTTCGACATCTTCGAGAAAACCGGCACCGGCACCTGGCTGCTGACGGGCGTCGCCACCACCGCGACGGACTGGACGATCTATGACGGCACGCTGCTGATCGGCGACCACAGCGCCGCTTCGAGCGTCATCGGCGATATCACCAACTTCGGCACGCTGGGCGGCAGCGGCACCATCTTCGGCGACGTGACGAACTCGGGCACGGTCTCCCCCGGCAATTCGATCGGAACGCTGACGATATCGGGCAACTATATCGGCAATGGCGGCACGCTCGCGATCGAAAGCGTGCTCGGCGGCGATGCCTCGCCGACCGACCGCCTCGTCGTCACCGGCAACACCTCGGGCACGACCAGTGTCAAGGTGACCAATCTCGGTGGCGGTGGGGCGCAAACCGTCGAGGGCATCAAGATCGTCGATGTCGGCGGCACCTCGGCCGGCAGTTTTTCGCTGCTCGGCGACTATGTTTTTCGGGGAGATCAGGCCGTCGTCGGCGGTGCATACGCCTATCGGCTCTATCAGAACGGTGTCGCGACCCCTGGAGACGGCGACTGGTATCTTCGCTCGACACGCATTGATCCCTCCGGCGAAGTGATCGGCCCCATCTATCAGCCCGGGGTTCCGCTTTACGAAGCCTATCCGCAACTCCTGCTCGCTCTCAACGGGCTTTCCACGCTGCAGCAGCGCATCGGCGACCGCTACCGGTCGGAAGATGGCAAAGCATCATCGGCCAAAGGTCCTGACAATGTCTGGCTGCGCGCCGAAGGAATGCATGCGAGCCTCGAGCCTGACAGCAGCACGACCATCGACAGCTATGATTACGATCTGTTCAAGCTGGAGGGCGGCCTGGACGGCGAACTCTATCAGGACCAAAGCGGCCGGCTGATCGGCGGCCTGACAGTCCATTACGGCACCATCTCCGGCGATATCGACTCCCTCTACGGCAATGGCGATATCGACACGACAGGATTCGGGCTTGGCGCGGCACTGACCTGGTATGGCGACAACGGCTTCTATGTCGACGCGCAGAGCCAGGCCACCTGGTATGACACCGACCTCAAATCCGATCTCGTCGACGGCGCCATGGAGAGCGGCAACAACGGCTTCGGCTACGCGCTGAGTCTGGAGACCGGACGGCGCTTTGCAGCCTCCGGGCCATGGTCGATCACGCCGCAGGCCCAGCTCATCTATTCCTCCGTCGACTTCGACACGTTCAATGATCGCTTCGGCGCGCGGGTATCGCTCGATGACGGCGACAGCCTGGTCGGCCGGCTCGGCGTGGCGCTGGACCGTGAGGAGACGTTGCAGCGGGCCGACGGCCAGACGGCACTGGCGAAGGTCTATGGCATCGCCAACCTCTACGGCGAGTTCCTGGACGGGACCGCCGTCGATATCTCCGGTACCGGTTTCGAGACCAGGAACGACCCCGTCTGGGCCGGCCTGACGCTGGGCGGCTCCTACACCTGGAACGACGAACGCTACTCGCTCTACGGCGAAGTCTCCGCAAAATCCTCGCTGAAGGATTTTGGCGACAGCCATGCCCTCAGCGGCACCGCGGGCCTGCGGGTGAAGTGGTAAAGGGGAAGCGTAGAACGCCGAATGGTAACGACGGCTCAGGCCGACAGGGCGTCTACCGCCTCTTCCACAAGGCGCCGAGTGCGGTCATCGCAGGCGAGATAAATTGGTCCACAAGCACATCGGAATCCTGCGAAGAGACAGGTGAAAGCCTATCAGGAAAATATACTTGGCGCCCGCCCGGCAACGGCGATATTATCCTCTCCATCGCCTCGCTTCTCTTGCGGCGTCATGCCGAGGTGCAGACTGCGTAGGGTGGACCATGCCTATTGGACGACTGCGTATAAAGCGATCAATAATAGGAATGCTTCGCCAACGGCGGAATGCCCTTCTTGCGCTGAAGTCTAAAGACTCGCTGATCTTGCATTCACTTTTATCCGTTGGAGTAGGTCTTCTGGCGTGCATCGCCGTCACCAAAGGTGCCCACAGATATTTTCAAAAATTAAATTACATTGTTTCTTCAATTGAATCTATTTCAGAAAATATTTCCAATAAATATATTTACTATTATGAATCACTATTTGATGCTGGAGTAAATTCTAATATAATTGCGATTGAAGTTTTTTTATGTTGCCTTGGCGTTTTTAGTATTTATATCAACGAAATTATTAAATCTATTAATTGCAGCAATAATATCGATAATAATTATATTTCCAATTTCAGTTGCAGGAGTATTATTGACTGGAAGAAAAAGTATTGTGGTAATTTCTCCCGTCGGAATTTCGATTGCCGCCTTTATTGCAAGCACACCCTGGATCGCCCCTGATCTATTCTGGTCTGTTTTGGGAAGCATCAAAAAGTTGCTGCAAAATCCCATTGTGATTGCGTGTGCCGTTGCGCTCGGAGTTTGGCGTACCGTTTCAGCCGCACGTTCTCATAGGTACGATCCTGATCCAGTTACGGAAGGCGCCAAGGAAGCGTGGAAATTCGCCACGGGAAGTGCAGAGGAAGAAATCGTCAATATGCTGAAGAAAAATTGCTCGGACGCGATAAATTTTCCACCGAGTTTTCGCCATTGGGCAAAATTATGGGTGGCGCTTGGAGTGATAACAGCGATCGACTATTTTTTTACACCGGCCAGAAATGACTTTGAAATAATCAAGCACGTGGCTCTATTCGTAGTAATCCTATTGGTAGAGTTCTTAATTGCGCTTGAGGCATTATCATTTATTGTTCATACGCGACGAAACAGAATTAAAAAGCAAAAGGAAAACATAAGCTAGCTGGTGCGCATCGCGGCCGAAAGAGAACTCACAGTTGGCCTCCACCTTGCTCCATACGCGATCCTTGACGCCCCCGCACCTTAATCCTCCACAAAAGCCCCGCCCCTGAAAACCTCAGCAAGTACCCGCGTCCCCATATCCGCCTCCTCCTCGGAAAGGCCGGAAAAACCGAGCAGCAACCGCGACCGATCCGTGGAGACCACATTCATCCGCGACAGCGGCATCACCACCACGCCCCTCTTCAGCGCCGCAGCCGAGACGGCGGTATCATCGTCCCATCCGCCCGTGCTCCTGACCGTCAGATTGATCCCCTGATCCGGCAGCAGCACCGCCACATGCTCCGCCAGCCGCTCCCCCAGAAACCCGGCCAGCATATCGCGCGACGCCCGCAGCCGCTCCCTCAGTCGCCGCAGATGCGCCGGGAAATAGCCCTCCTCCAGGAAATCGGCGATCACCCGCTGCTGGAAGCTTGGCGGGCAGCGGTCGACGGCGGGGCGCACGGCGCGGAAGGCGGGCACGAGGTCGGCAGGGATGACGAGATAGCCGATGCGCAGGCTCGGCAGCAGCGCCTTGCTGAAAGTGCCGGTGTAGAGAACGCGCCCCGTCTTATCGAGGCCGTGCAGCGAGGCGATCGGATGGCCCTGGTAGCGGAATTCGCTGTCGTAATCGTCCTCGATGATCCAGCAATCGTTCTCCTCAGCATAAGAGAGAAGCCCGAGACGGCGCGAGAGCGAGAGAACGGAACCGACCGGATACTGGTTGGAGGGTGTCACATAGAAGGCGGCGGGCGGCGGAATGGTACCGTCCAACAGCCGTGCCATGTCGATGCCATCAGCGTCGACCGGCAGGCCGACGATATCGATGCCGTTCAGCGCCAGGCATTGCCGGGCGGGAGGATAACACGGGTCCTCGACGATGGCCGTATCGCCCGGCGTCATCAGCACGCGGAAGGCAAGGTCGAGCGCCTGCTGTGTTCCCGCGGTGATGAAGATCTGCTCCGGGCTGCAGCGCACCCCGCGCGAGACGGCGAGATGCGCGCTGATGGCCGCCCTGAGCTCCCTTTCGCCCTGGATATCGCCATAGCCTTCAAAGGCATAGTTCATGTGTCTGACGGCAATGCGGTTCAGAAGCCGCGCCGTGCGTTCGTCATGGGCGATGCGGCCGGTGACGAATGGCAGCGCCTTCTGCGGCTCCAGGCTCGGCCCGCGCGTGAGGATCGCGGTCGCAGCGGCCGACACGCCGCGGCGGATCGCCTGCGCGCTGCCTGCGCCCAAGGGATCGATGCGCGCCGCACCCTCGGGAATGGACGAGGCGATATAGGTGCCCGAGCCATGGCGGGCGACGGCAAAACCCTCTGACATCAGGATCTCATAGGCCTCGGCAATGACGCCGCGCGAGATCGCCCATTCCGCCGAGGCAAGCCGTGTCGAGGGAAGCCGCTGCCCGCCGGTCAACCGCCGCTCGGTTATGGCGTTGCGCAGCGAGAGATAAAGCTGGCGCGGCAATGGCGCTGATGACGACGGATCGATCGTAGGCCGGAAGGAAGCCGATGGCCCTTCGCGTCTTCTCGTCAGCGTCATCAAACTTCCCCAATGGTTTATTCAAGTGGCTCACGCGCAATGAGCAAAGTGGATCTTCATATTAACACGAACATGCATTTAGATTGAGCCACTTTCAAGCAGGATTCGTAATCGCAGTGCCTGACGGAGACGACATGAACCCAGTGAAAACAGACGTGCCCTATTTCAGCCAGTGGGAAACGCCCGAGATGACCCTGCCCGTGCTGACGGATGGGGCGACAGCGCTTCACCGTGATCCGCTCTGGAAGAATTCCGGCGCCGAGACGATTGAGGAATATGCGCGCTGGGCGGTGAATGTCTGTGGCATGGCCTGTCTGAAGATGATCCTGGCCGCCCGCGGCGAGGCGCATCCGATCCTGTCTCTGGCGCGCGCCTGCACCAGCTACGGCGGCTATGTGATCAACGAGGCGGACGCCTCGATCAAGGGGCTGATCTATGCGCCCTTCGTGACCTTCGTGCGCGAGCGCTTCGGGCTTTCAGCCGATGTGAGGACACAGGTGCCGGCGGAAAGCATTCCCGAAATCCTCTCGGGACATCGCTTCTTCATCGCCTCCGTCAGCAGCACGATCCGCTGGCCGGAGCGCGAGCCGCCGGGCAAGGGTGGCCATCTGGTGCTGGTGACGGCGGCTGATGAAGCCAGCGTCCGCTTCCACAATCCCTCCGGCCATGACCGCGCCAGCCAGGCCGATGTCATCCTGCCGCTTCCTACCTTCGACCGCTTCTTCGCCAACAGAGGCATCGCGGTCGCCTTCTGAAATTGTTTTTCGCCAGGAGATTTTGATGAGCCCTTCCCCACCCAGGCTACGCATCGCCGTGCTTTTCGGCGGACGTTCCAGCGAGCACGACATCTCCATCATGTCGGCGACCAACGTGATGCGCGCACTCGACCCGGAACGATATGACGCCCTGCCGGTCTTCGTCACCCGCGATGGACGCTGGCTGCAAAGCCGCGTCAGCAATGGCGAACTCGACGGGCCCGAAGTCGGCACCGAACTCTGCCTCGTGCCCGGCGGGCGCGGACGCCTGCTGGCGATCGCACCGGATGGAAAAGCCGCCGAAGCCGGCAGGATCGATATCGTCTTCCCGGTGCTGCATGGGTTGCATGGGGAGGATGGCGCGGTCCAGGGGCTCTGCCAGGTGGCGCGCGTGCCGCTTGCCGGCTGCGGCATCCTGGGCTCGGCAACGGCGCTCGACAAGGATATCGCCAAGCAGCTCCTGAAGGCCGCCGGCCTGCCGGTCGCCCGCTCGGTGACGCTCGATGAGGCGGCGCCACCTGCACTGGAAACGCTGGAAGGCGCGCTCGGCCTGCCGCTCTTCATCAAGCCGGCCCGCCAGGGCTCCTCGGTCGGTGTGCGCAAGGTCTCCGGCAGCCAGGAATTCGGCCCCGCCCTCAGTGAAGCTTTCAGCCACGACCACAAGCTCATCGCCGAGGAATTCATCGCCGGGCGCGAGATCGAATGCAGCGTGCTGGAGGATGTAAACGGCGGCCTCTTCGTCTCCCGCCCCGGCGAGATCGCGCCGGCCGAAAGCCACGGCTTCTACAGCTACAACGCCAAATATATCGACGAGAATGGCGCAGCCCTCAAAGTCCCGGCAGAACTGCCCGCCGATGTCGAAGCCAGGATCCGCGACATGGCCGCCCGCGCCTTCCGCGCGCTCGGCTGTGACGGCATGGCCCGCGTCGATTTCTTCCTGATGGAAGACATGCGCTTCGTCGTCAACGAGGTGAACACCATTCCGGGTTTTACCGATATCAGCATGTATTCCAAGGCAATGGCGGCGAGTGGGGTCGCCTATGCGGAGGTGATCGACCGGCTGGTGGAGCATGGGCTGGCGCGCGGGGCGTGAGAGAACGTCGAGAATCTGGAAAGCACGTGCTCCGCGCTTACGGTCCGATTTACACCAGCATTTACCGTTACGTACTTCCGCCGGCGGTTTCAGCCGTGGCACCTTTCGGCCCTGGAAATCTGGGCCGGAGGTGACGCATGTTGCGCCTGGTATTTGCATTGACGATCGGCCTGCTGTCGGCGGGTGTGGCTGCCGCGCAGGATCATTCCGCGGCGCAGGAGGTGGAAGAGCGCCTCGCGCGCAGCCGGGCGACGGAAGCGGTGATCTGGGGCATGCCGGCGGTCAACACCCTGCTCATGTACGATCAGATGATCGCGGCCGGCGGCAAGACCGGCGAGATCATCTACTGGGGCCGGCCGCTCGACTGGCACAATCAGACGCTGACGCCCAATCCAGATACGCTCTATTTCATGGGCTTCTATGATCTCGGCAAGAGCGGCCCCGTCGTGGTGGAAATTCCGCCAGCCGGCGACGACGGCTCGCTCAACGCCAATTTCGTGACCCTGTGGCAGACCTCGCTGGAAGATGCCGGCCTGCTCGGCATCGACAAGGGCGCCGGCGTCAAGTTCGTGATCACCCCGCCCGGCTTCAAGGGCAAGCTGCCCAAGGGCGTCCAGCGGCTCGCGGCCGAAACGAATACCGGCTATTTCCTGATGCGCTCCAACCTCAGGAGCCATGGCGAGGCGGATGTCGAGAAATCGATCGCCTATGGCAAGCGCGTCAGGTTCTATCCCCTGTCCGCGATAAAGGCGCCACCGCAGACCGTCTACCGCGACGTCAAGGACGCCGATTTCGTTTCAACCATCAAATACGACCCGAGCTTCTTCACGCTGCTCGACCGTGTCGTCCAGAGCGGGCCATGGCTGCCGCGCGACCGGGCGATGATCGACCAGCTGCGCTCGATCGGCATCGAAAGGGGCAAGCCTTACGCGCCCGATGCCGCAGCGAGCAAAGCCCAGGAGGAAGGCATTGCCGATGCCAGGGCCTGGCTCGAGGCGCGCTACGAGGCCGGCTTTCCGGCCTTTTTCGAAGGCACGCACTGGACCATGCCGGCCCTGGCCGATGCCGTTCAGGGTCAGGCCACCACTTATGCCGAACCGGATAAATATGCCGTGGATGCGCGCGGCATCGCCTATACCTACGCCTATATCGCGATCAAGCGGCTTGGCGTCGGCCAGTTCTACCTGATCAACATCAAGGACAAGACCGGCAAGAGCTATGACGGCGCCCGCGCCTACAAGCTGCATGTGCCGGCCGATGTGCCGGTAAAGCAATATTGGTCTGTCACCGTCTACGACCGTGAGACGCACGCGCTTTTGAAGGGTGCCGATCGCGCCAGCCGCGCCTCCAATGCAGCCGATGTCAAGAAGAATGCCGACGGGTCGGTGGACATCTATTTCGGGCCGAAGGCGCCGGAGGGCATGGAAACGAACTGGGTGCCGACCATTCCAGGCCGCCAGTTCGAACTGATGTTTCGCCTCTATGCGCCAACGCAGCGCCTGTTCGACAAGGCCTGGACGCTGGCGGATGTGGAGCCGATGTAAGGAGATCAAAGTTATGACCGCGAAGAAGACAATTCTCACCGCCGCGTCGGTGGCTCTGCTCCTCATGACGGGGGCAGCATCCGCCGCCGATGCCATCAAGGTCACGCCGGATAATTTCGCGCGCGCCGAAACCGACATGTACATGGCGGTCTCGGCCGGGGAAGCCGGGCTCGGAAAGCTTTTCCACCGCCGCGAGCCCTTCGATGTGAAACATCAGACGGTCATTCGCGGCAACCGCGATACGCTCTATTCCAGCGCCGTCTTCGATCTCAATGCCGGGCCGGTGACGATATCAATGCCGGATGCCGGCAAACGCTTCATGTCGCTGATGGTCATCGACGAGGATCACTATGTGGTCGATGTCTCGCATGGCGCCGGCAGCCACACGCTCACCAGGGATGGCGTCGGCACGCGTTATGTCTTGGTCGCCGCGCGCACGCTGATAGACCCGACCAGAGCAGGCGATGCCGACGAGGTGCACAGGCTGCAGGATGCCATCAAGATCGATCAGCCCGGCGGGCCGGGTACGCTGGACATGCCCGTCTGGGACAAGACGAGCCAGGATGCCGTGCGCAATGCGCTGCTGGCGCTCAATGCGTCCATGGGCAGTTTCAACAAGGCCTTCGGCAAGAAGAGCGAAGTCGATCCCGTTCATCACCTCATCGGCACGGCCGCCGGCTGGGGCGGCAATCCCGACAGCGAAGCGACCTATCTGAGCGTCACGCCCGAGAGAAACGACGGCAAAATCCTCTACAGGCTGCATGTTCCCGGTGACGTGCCGGTCGACGGTTTCTGGTCGATCAGCCGCTACGACGCGGCAGGTTATTTCGTCGAGAACCCGTTCAACGCCTATTCGGTCAACAATATCACCGCCGCCAAGGGCGCGGATGGTTCCGTCGACATCCAGTTCGGAGGCTGCGACGGCAAGCTTGCCAACTGCCTGCCGATCGAGGCCGGCTGGAACTACACGGTCCGCCTTTACCGGCCGCAACAGGCCATACTGGACGGAAGCTGGAAATTCCCGGCTCCGCAACCGGTGGATTGAACGGCAGCGATGCCGCTGCCTCGAAAGACCTCTCCTCAATCCCTAACCTGTGGATGTGATTATTGTGACAATTCCCAACTTTAACGAGCCGACTGGGGAATTGTTAATGCCAGGCCGTTAACACCCGCCACCATCGCAATGATGGATGAGAGCATGCGGCCAAATATTGATTGCAAATCTCCAGGTTCGAAGCTGGGTTATACGACGCTTGGAATATTGGGACTCGCCTTCCTCACGACCGGACCATCGCCGCTTCGGGCGCAGGATACAGCCCCTGCGCCAATCGCTGTCAACGCCGGAACCGTCGGCGAACGCGTGCAGGCTTCAACCGAGGCGCTGGTGCGGATGTTCGATTTCGGCGCGGATTTAAGCCCGAAAACGCTCATCAAGACCTTGCCTGGCGACTGGGCGATATTGCCGCCGGATCACGGCTTGCCCGCAAGCAAACTGAAGACGTGGTGCAAGTTCAACGGCATCAATCTCAAGCAACCCGATCCACGCTATCCGATCTTTGACGGTTCGAGGGGCCGGGAGGGCAGCTCAAGGCGATTTGAATTGCGCCTGTCTGTTGGTGCAGCCATCTTTTGGATCTCCAATGTTCAGGATGAGATGCATGTGCTGGGCTATGACAATCCCGAAGCCAATGAAGTGGCACGCATGCGGCGCAATCTGGTCATGCAAAACAGCGTTCAGCAAGGCGAGGTGTTTCCGGTAAACGATGATGTGGTCGGTTTTATCAATCCAGCCACTTCCACTACGCCAACTTTCCTTGTGCGATGCCCGGGTGAGCCCGAGGATACAGCAAGGACCGCGCAGAATATCCAAACCGTGAAGACGATCGCGGAGACGATAGCGCAACGGGCTGCATTCCTGTCATATTCCCCGGATGGGTCCGTTCCCTTCGTCAGCAAGATGCAGGGCAACTGGACATTGGTCGATGAACCCGCCCGCCCCGAGGTGCGAAACAAAACACTCGCTGACCTGTGCCATATCCGCCGCATCGAGATGCGGCCGGACCATCAGCCTCTGCCAATCCTGACCGCGCATGTCGCCGACACGTCTTCCGAGCAGGATCGCCCGGCGCCGGCGTCACAGGATGAGTTCGAATTGCGCCTCGCCGGCGACGGTGAACTGTTGCGGGTGGCCCTGCATGATCCGCTGGTCGAGGTGAAACAGGATCCCGAACGCTTTCGCGTTCCACCCGCTGAGAAAGACAACCTGGTTGCCAAACGCCTCCAACAGGCAGCCGTTGCGCGCTACCGCCAGGCGACATTGTCCTTCGTAATGCCGGTGACGCTTGTTTCGATCGACGACGACACGTTTATTGAAACGCCGAAGAACCCATGGAGCCAGGCTCCCAGCTACGGCACTGGGCCTGCGGCCTTCAAACGCTATTGGATGAGATGCCCTGAAAACTGACCTGCTGCAATCGTCGCCGTGCCCGCCGGAGATCCGGCAAGCGGCGACGACAGGACGGGCGGGGTCTTCGGTCATTTCGCAGTCGGCGAAACCTGATCCCGAAGATGCGCCCTCGCCGCGAGCATGATCTCGGAAAAACGCGGCAGCGGGCGCAGGCTGTCCAGGTCATTGTCGTTTTCCATCCAGACCAGCAGTTCCGAGCTCATCTTCGGCGCCATGCGTTCCAGCACATCGAGAGCGGCTTGCGCATCGCCGCTGATCGCCCAGGCACAGACGAGGTTTGACTGGAGCTGGATATTGTCAGGCTCCAGCAGGCTGGCACGCGAGGCCCATTCGCGGGCTCGCTCGTGATCGCCGAGCAGCGCCAGGATGCCGGCTCCATGCCCGATCGCACCGCTATGGTCGGGCTCGGCCGCCACGATACGCTCGATGCGCACCAGCGCGCGGCGGCAGGCATCCAGCGCTGCCGGCTCGTCGCCCTTGCCCTGGTAGCACTGGATGACCATGGCGGCGGCATTGTAGTCTCCGGGGGCGAGTGCTGCGGCCCGCTCGAAATGGCCTATGGCATCGTCGAACCGGTGCTGCATGACGAAGGTGCGCCCGGCGGCGAGGTTGGCGGTGTAGTCGTCGGGGTCGAGCTGCAGGGCGATTGCACTCTGGCGCTCGGCCTCCCCGAATTGTCCCCTGTAGAGAAACAGCAAGGCCTTTCCGGCATGGGCGCTGGCAAGCTCGGGATCGAGTTCGAGGGCGCGGTCGATTTCGAATTCGCCCGTCTCGGCGCCGCCGGCGCTGCGCCTTTGGCGATTGAGCGTTTCGCCGAGAAGCGCCCAGGCACGTGCGTTACCCGGCTCCAGTTCACAGACGCGGCGGCAGAGGCGGATGATCAGCGGCAGGTGTCGCTCCGACCCGCTGATATTGTATTCCCGTGCCAGAAGGAACAGCTTGTACGCCTCGGGATCGGTCGGCCCGGTGCGCTCCAGCGCCTGGCGTTCCGAAGGCAATAGCCGCAGCCTCAGTGCCTCGACGACGGATTTGGCGAGATCCGACTGCAGCACCAGCACATCCTTGATGTCCCGGTCAAAGCGCTCGGCCCAGACGGTCGTTTCGTTCGACCCGTCGATCAATTGGGCGGAGAGGCGGATTCGCTCCCCCGCCTTGCGCACGTTGCCCTCCAGCACATAGGCGACATTGAGTTGTTGGGCGATGGCACGCGCGCGCTGGGCCTTGATGCTGAAGGATGTCGCGCGGGAAACGACCGTGAGAGCCGAGAGCTTGCTGAGGTCGATGATGATATCCTCGGTCACGCCGGCGCTGAAATAATCCTGCTCCGGATCGCCGCCGATATTGGCGAAAGGCAGCACGCAGATGCCGATCCGCTCGCGGCTGGCGGAAGCCTGTGCCGGCGCCTCGTCCTGGATGGCGAAGGCGCGGATGGGGCGCTCGATGTTCTTGAGCGAGATCGTCCCGAGGTCTTCGAGAGCGACATTCAATTTTCCCGCCACGTGTTCACGCACCGTTTCGGAGAGCACGATACCGCCCGGCTGGGCTAGGGCCTGCAGCCGCGCTGCGATATTGACGCCCTCCCCGAAGAGATCGCCGTCATCGACGATCACATCGCCCAGATTGAGGCCCATGCGGAAGCGAAGCGTCGGATCGGTTGCCGAAGCCGCGCTCTGAAGCGCAATGGCGCACACGGCCGCGTCGACCGCGCTCGCGAACTCGATGAGGGCACCATCGCCCATCAGCTTGACGATGCGGCCATGGTAACGCGCCAATGCGGGATCGAATGCCGCAAAGGCCGCCTTGACGCGCAAGAGCGTGCCGGCCTCATCGCGCCCCATCAGCTTGCTGTAGCCGGCGACATCGATACAGAGAACGGCAGCCAGTTTGCGCATACAACCGTACCAGTGAGTTGAGTGCTGGCGGAAAGCCCGGGATTGCCCAGGGTCAGTCCATCACATCACGGCATTGGAGACAAGCGAGCGAAGGTGCCCCGGAAACGCCTGTGCAGAGGAGCTTGATCGTTCAGCGGCATTCAAGGCCCTTTGCCGTCAGGATGTCATCGACCTCTGCCGACGCCAGAAATTCCGACAGGGTTCCGGCGGCTTCGGCATTGGTCGCATCGGTGCTGATACCGGTGGCAAAGTCGATATAGCTTTGCAGCTCGTCCGGAAACCGGCCGACAAGCATGACCTCGGGCGCAGCGGCAAGGATCGACGTCACGGGAACGACGCCGAGCTCTGCCTCCCCGCGTCCGACAGCCGGCGCCGTCCGGCCGCCTTCGATGGCGACAAGCCTGGGCTCGATCTCACCGTCCATTCCGAGCCGCTTCAGCAGGCCGGTGAAATAGGCGCCGCTGGTTCCGTCACTGGCATAGGCGATCGACCGGGCGGTCGTAAGGGCATGTTTGAAGGCTTCCACCGAGCCGATCTCGGGCGCACGGGTGCCCGATCGGACCGCCACTCCCATCGCTATCCGCCCGAAGGCGACCTGGCTTCCCGCCCTGATCTTGCCGAGCGCGGTCAGATCCTCGACATGATCCGGATTGGTGATGACGAGATCGAAAGCTTCGCCCGCCTCGATCTCTTTCCTGATCGCCGGATTGAGCGCCCATTTGACCGCCACCTTCAATCCCGTGGCCGCTTCGAACCGGGGAAGGAGAGCAAGGACGGCGGGCCGAACCGCAATGGCGCTGAAAAGCCGTATCTCCCCGCTCATGGCCGAGCCTCCCTTTTCAACCCAGCCGCTCCAATGCCGCCCGCATTCCGCTATGCGCCGCATCATTTCGCTGCAGCATCAGCGCCTTCGCCGCCTCGCCTGCCTTGTCCGGATGGCCGGCATTGAAGGGCGGCGACGGATCATATTCGATGCCGAGCTGGATCGCCCGCGCCACATCGGCGCCGGCAAGTTCCGCAACGATGGAAAAGGCGAAGTCGATGCCCGCCGTCACCCCGCCCGAGGTGATGATATTGCCGTCGCGCACGATGCGCGCCTTTTCATGGGTGGCGCCCACCAGGGGAAGCAGGTCGGTATAGGCCCAATGCGTCGCCGCTCGCCGACCCCTGAGCAGACCGCTGGCACCCAGCAGAAATGCGCCGGTGCAGACCGAGGTCGCATATTGCGCCTGCCTGCCCTGATGGCCGATGAAATCCACCGTCTCGGCATCGCCCAGCGCCTCGACGACCCCTGCCCCGCCGGGCACGCAGATCAGGTCCAGCGCCGGGCAGGTCTCGAATGTTTCGGTCGGCAGGAAGCTCAGGCCCCGATCGCTCGGCACCGGCTGCAGGCTTCTGGCGATGACATGCGTCCTGGCGCCGGGAAACCTCGAAGGCGCCGAGAGCGAAGGCGGCGTCGAGAGCCTGCTCAGCACTTCGAACGGCCCGGTGAAATCGAGCTGCGTGATGCCGGGAAAGATCACGAAACCAAGGTTGAAATCAGCCATGCCACATCTCCTCCGAAATGATGCATGCGAATCCTGGGCGAAATCATCTCACTTGCGGCCGATGGCTGCAATGGGCGACAGCAGGCTCGTGAAACTTGCCGCCATCCAGGACGCTGCCAAAGTGAGGTCGGCATCATCGGGTGCGAGGCCGTGTCCGGCCTCCAGCGCATGATGGGTGACATCGGCATTGGCCGCGGAAAGCTGCTCCGCAAGCTGCAGGGCATGGCGCGGCTGGCGCCTGCTGTCGTTGAGGCCCGACAGGATGAGCACCGGCTTTGCCGATAGATCCGGAAAGGCGAAACCCTCCGAGATCACCTGCGGGCGCAGCAGGATCGCACCGACGAACAGGTGCGGCGCAACGGCAAGCAGAGCCGTGGCAAAAATCGCCCCGCTGGAATATCCGACAGCGAGCATCGTCTCACTGCCGGATGCGCAAACGAAGCCGGCGGGGGACACGCTGTCTCTCGCGAGGTCCAGAAGCTCTTCCTCGGGTATGCTGAAATCCGGGCGGCGTTTGAAAAATGTGAAACCGTCGCCATCGGGGAAAGTCCCCTCTGGACAGATAGACGAAACATCAGGCGCGAGTTTTTCAATAAAACTCCGGATGAAGGCCGGGTGGCCGGACGACCCGTGAAGGCCGAGAAGTGCAAACATCAGGTCGTTCCGATCAAGTCGACCGCGGTCATGACGGAGGCAAGGAATCCGAAAATATCGGCGGAGGTAGACATGGTGGCGGGCCGCGGCCAAAGTCAATGCATGTAGCAGGCTCTCAAGAGCGCAGGAGCAACCGTTGAACAAAAGACTATCCGCAGACCTCCACCGGATCCTGATCTTCGGAAATGGCGGAACCGGAAAGACATGGCTTGCTCGCAAGCTCGGAACCTTGCTTGAGCGTCCGGTCATTCATCTCGATGATCTGCGCTGGGCTCCGGGCTATTACGGCATTGCGCGGGACAACCAGCTTGTCGCCAACGAAGTGATCGACGCAGCCAAAGCCGACATCTGGTTGATGGAGGGCGTTTACGGCTGGCTGGCAAACGTCGTCCTGAACCGGGCGACATCCCTTGTCTGGATCGATCTGCCGGAAGACGAATGTATCGCCAATGTCAGGACCAGAGGCATTCAGGGCGGTGAGAGCCAAGAGGCTTTCGAAGAGCTGATCAAATGGATCGGAGAATACCGTCTGCGCAATAACTCCACCTGCCATGCGGCGCATGCGCGATTGTTCGGAGCCTTTGACGGGCCGAAGATCATCCTCACGAACCGGGCTGAAATCGGCTCGTATCTGGAGAGCCTGAACCACAGGATTCCAGGCGATATCACCGGGGAGTGACCAGGCATCGTCCGCCCATCGGCATCGAACATTCACCACGCCTACAAGGTCCCGGCCGGGACGCTATATCCGGTTCTGCACTCCATGAAGAGGAAAGTTCATCTCGCCTCGCGAACCGAGCGAGTGGCCGAACATATCGCCGGATAGACAAGGCCACACCCTATGTCGTGGCAGGTCTGAAGATGGCCGGAGTGCCGTTTCGCGAGGGCTTCGGCGAAATCAATTCATGAGGGAGCAACGACCTGAAGGAGGAATTGATATGGCTACTGTCAGCGTTCGTTACATCGTCGACGACGTCGATGCAGCGATTGCATTCTATACGCAGTCGCTCGGCTTTACGCTCGCCATGCATCCGGCTCCGAGTTTCGCCATGCTGACCAGAGGCGATCTTCGCCTGCTGGTGAACGCAACGACGGGACCGGGCGGCGCGTCCCAGCCCATGCCGGATGGACGCCGGCCTGCACCCGGCGGCTGGAACCGCATCCAGATAGAGGTCGACAATATCGAAGCCGAGGTCGAACGCCTGCGCACATCAGGCGCCAGATTTCGCAACGACATCGTGCCGGGGATAGGCGGCAAGCAGATCCTCGTCGACGACCCCGCGGGCAATCCCATCGAATTGTTCGAGCCGCCCCAAAAGTAGCTTGCGGGACTCCAAGTGGCCGGAATACGCGCGCTGGCCTTTCGTCAACGGTGGGCATAGCCCTAGCCAACGATCCGGAACCGAAAGACGACGAGTGTTCATTCGCCGTCGATCTCTACTGCTAGTAAGATCCCGATAGCGGCCATTCCAGAGAAGTCGAAGGCGTGCCGCCTCGCTTACTCTTTCAAAGACACATGCCGTGCATCAATCCTGAGGAGGAATGACGCGCCGATGGTGATCACACCTATTGTCGCGAAGGTAAGCGGCAAGCTGATTTCGGCCAGCGCGCCCGTGACCATGCCCATGGCGGCAACATAAGCACCGCTCAACATGCTGATGATGGACAGCACAGTCGTTCTTCTGCTGCTGTCGATATGGCGATTGATGTAATCCGAGAAAATGGGACGTTGCAACGTGGCGGCCCCGAAGGTCGCTACGAAGGTCAATACCGCAGGCCACGAAGAGCTGCTGAAGGCCAGTGCGATGTATAGCAGACCGGGCAGCAATGTCGCAGTGAACAGCGCCCAACGGATGCCCAGGATGCGC
Source organism: Rhizobium sp. 05L429 (assembly GCF_056397645.1). Classification (NCBI taxonomy): domain Bacteria; kingdom Pseudomonadati; phylum Pseudomonadota; class Alphaproteobacteria; order Hyphomicrobiales; family Rhizobiaceae; genus Rhizobium; species Rhizobium sp. 05L429. The sequence continues at coordinate 224,221 of NZ_JBFTNV010000004.1, forward strand.
TCCAGGACATGGGCGAAGTGACTGCTGGCCGCGCCCAGCAAGGATCCCAGCGCCAGACTCAATCCCAGCCAGTCCGCACCAACACCGGCGGCCAGCAGGTGAGGCTGATAGAAGGTGATAAGATAGGCCGTCAACGGATTGGCGAGGACCGACAATGCAACGATCCGCCGGAGTTTGCGGTTGCTGTACAGGAGGAACAGACCACTGGACAGGATTGCAAATGCGCCCTCTTCCTCGCGCGCAATGTCGTCTTCAGGCTCCCGTAGAAGCAACGAAACAAGGAGAGCGATGGCGACAGAGCCGATGGTCATGACAATCAGGTAGATATAGCTGTTCATGGTCAGATCGCGGGCGATATGCCCGCCTACCACTGCCCCGGCAATCATCGCCAACTGCGCTGAGGCACCGTTCTGCCCCATGACCCTTTGCATTGAGCCTTCCTGGTTACGCTGCCTGAGCGTATCGTACATGATCGACTCGAGGCAGCCGGAGGAGAAGGCGAACCCGACGCCTCCGAGGACCGCGCTGGCGACGAAGAGCGGATAGACGTCCGCATAAACGAAAACGATCTCGCCAGATAGCTGCAGCGCCAACGCCAGAACGATGGCCCATTTGCGCCCGATCCGATCAGCCAGGATACCGGATGGAACCTCCGAAACCGCCATAATGATGACGACTACTGCCCAGAGCGAGTTGATCTGGACGAAGTCCAATCCTCGTCCCTGGTAATAGAGAGTGGCGATAGGATGGTAGAAATATAGTGCGCCGAAAAAGGCTATCGCATGAAGCGCTGCAATATTGCCTCGAAAGCACGAGGCGAAGGATGAAGAATGCATGTAGACCTGCCGGCATCAAAGAGTTCGGATCGTCAAACGCTTTGAGTTACAGACCTGCCATGCCACCCCTCCGTTGCTGATTATCAGCGTTGCATGAATGGCTTGGCGACGCAACCGGCTTGTCCGTCGCGTCAAAGAACTGCGGCCGCCTGCTCGGTTCCCGTGGCAAGGCCGTTTCGCCACATCTTTATCTTTGACGGCCGTCTGACATCTACCGTTCCTCACAAAAAGCGGACGGCAACCCACCCCATCTCGGCCATTCGCGTTTTAGGGGTTCACGGCGTAGTGTTCGAAAATCCGGCAGTTCGAAACAGGGGAATTTTTGAATGGACGACGCGTGGAAGGTGCTCGAATCCAGGACGATCCTGCAGGATCGCTGGCTGAATCTACGCGCCGACGACTGCCTGACGCCTGACGGAGTGAGGATTTCTCCCTATTACGTGATGTCCTATCCCGATTGGGTCAATATCGTTGCGATCACCCCGGATGACCGCCTTTTGCTCGTTCGCCAATATCGGCATGCGGCGGGCAGGTTCTTCCTGGAAATACCGGGAGGCGGCCTCGACGCACAGGACGTCGACAGCGAAAAGGCAGCCCGTCGCGAACTGGAGGAAGAGACGGGGTACATTGCCCAAGACTGGCAATTGATCAGCAGCCTTTATCCGAACCCGGCCTCTCACACGAACCGTCTTCACACCTATCTCGCAACCGGCGCCGAGCGCAGGCACCAGCAACGCCTCGATGCCGGCGAAGAAGGGCTGACCGTTCATGCCCTTCCCATACCGGAGGTGCTGGACGGGTTGCAGGCCGGCCTGATCGGGCAGGCTCTTCACGTGTCGTCTATTCTTCTGGCGCTCCGGGTCGCCGGACGGCTGAGGTAATAAGCCGGGCACGTTGCCGATCCCTGGGGCCGGGCGGCCTTTGAGAAAAAGACCCCTCCCCAACCCCTCCCCACAAGTGGGAGGGGCTAACCCGCGGCACCGCCTCACACCTCCGAAACGTCGAATTTTGGGAAAGTCGGTGCGGCAAGTTAAGCCCCTCCCCCTTGTGGGGAGGGGTCTTCCGGACCGGCAGATCGACGCTGTTATCACCGTCCCGCGACGAGCGTGACGAGAAGCTCGTCCAGTTGCTCGAACTGCTCGGGCATCCCGCCCTCCGCCCCGGAATTGGCGTCGAACGCTTCCTTCGAGGGATAGAGTTCATGCAGCACCAGCAGCGTCTTGCCGTCTTTTTCCGCGAAAGTCACCGTGGTGATGGCAGCGTCATCGCTTTCCTCATTCGTCCAGACCAGGCGCGCGTTCGGTATCACTTCGAGATACTTGCCGAAGAATTCCATGGCGCTCGAGGCATCGTGGCCAAACGCAATACGGTAGCCGCCTCCGACGCGAACATCCATGCTGCAGGAAAGCATGGGCACGCCCATCGACTTCGGCGCCCACCACCGCATGAACAGCTCGGGCTTGGTCCACGCTTGAAACACGATATGTGCCGGACCGTTGAAGGTTCTGACAACGACGAGCTCACGCTCGGACGTCCGTTCCACCGTCGTGGGGTTCTTCATGGGGGTAGGCTTACTCTCCATCGACCTTCTCCTTCCGTTTCAGTTCCTCGACAACCTTGTCCAACTCGTCGAAGCGCGCGTCCCAGAGCTGGCGATACGCCTCGATCCATGCCGCCTCTTCCTCCAGCCGGCGCAGGCCGAGCCTGCAGGTCCGTACGCGCCCGATCTTCTCAGTGGTGACGAACCCCGCCTGTTCCAGGACGCCGACATGCTTCTTCATGCCCGTCAACGTCATCTGGAACGTCTCGGCAAGGTCCGTGATCGAAGCGTCAGCGCGCCCGAGCTGCTCCAGAATACCGCGCCGGGTGGCGTCCGAGAGCGCGGCGAACGAGGCATCGAGATGGGCTTTTGCATACTGAACCATTCGGTTCAGTATCTAACACATGGATGGGCGGCATGCAAGGGAACCAACCGGGCTGCGCCGGTGGCCGCCTCCCCTCAAAACCGATCCCGCATTTCGCCAATTCCGGTTGCCCCTGATCTCATATGGGAACAATATACCCCCGCGATGCGAGATCGCCCCTCGGCGGAAGCCGACCGTGGCGACGACAGTCGATGTGTTTCACTTGATCCAAGCATGGAATTTCTCGCGGCTGTGTCGGCTTTCGCGATCGTAACCTGGAACTCCGGCCCAAGAGGGTCGCGGGAGGAGAACGCGTTATGAAAATCGTCCTTATCGGAGGCACCGGCCTCATCGGATCGAAGACCGCAGCGCGCCTGCGCGACAAGGGCCACGAGGTGCTGGCCGCATCCCCGAAAACCGGCGTCAATACCATTTCCGGGGAAGGACTGGTGAGCGCGCTGGCCGGGGCCGAAGTGGTCGTCGATCTTGCAAACTCACCGTCCTGGGAAGATCAGGCGGTCCTGGACTTCTTCGAAACATCGGGCCGCAATCTGCTCGCCGCAGAACGCGATGCCGGCGTAAAACATCATATCGCCCTGTCCATCGTCGGATCGGAACGGCTGCCGGAGAACGGCTATTTCAGGGCCAAGCTTGCCCAGGAAAGGCTCATCAAGGGATCGTCGATCCCGTACACGATCATTCATTCGACCCAGTTCATGGAATTCTTGAAAGGCATCGCCGACGAAGCGACCGTCGGGACTGTTGCCCGGCTCTCTCCTGCAGCCTTCCAGCCCATAGCGTCTGATGACGTTGCCGACATCGTGGCGGACGTTGCGCTTGCAAGGCCGATCAACGGGATGATCGAAATTGCAGGACCGGAGCGCTTCCCCATGAACGAGATCATCGGCCGTTACCTGAAGGCGATCAATGATCCGCGGGCCGTCGAGGCGGATGTTCACGCGCGCTATTTCGGGGCTGAACTCGATGATCGCTCGCTCGTGCCCGGCGAGGGTGCGAGGCTCGGCAAGATCGGTTTTGCAGACTGGTTTCGCCAGTCTGCGCAATCCAGGTAGCGTGAGGCTCCCGGCAACCGGGCCACGCGATCTTTCAATGGCTTGCGGGCTCGAAACGCATTTTTGCAACGGCAACGAAGAGGGTTACGATAATGAATTTTGCCCTATCCGCATTGCTGGTGTCAGCCAGCATCTGTCTCTCCGCCACTGTGGCTGCCGCCGCCGAAGACACTGCCAAAGTAACATCGCTCATGAGCAAAAACCTTCCCGACTATCCGGGCAAGGAAGGGCTCATGATTTCGGTCGAATACGGGCCGGGAGGCTCCTCGCCGGTTCACAAGCACGAGGCGGACGCGTTCGTCTACGTTCTGGAGGGCTCGATTGTGATGCAGGTCAAGGGAGAAAAGGAAGTTACCCTCTCTCCGGGGGATACGTTCTACGAGAGCCCTTCCGACATTCACCTGATCAGCCGCAACGCGAGCAAGACGAAACCGGCGAAGTTCATCGTCCTGCTGGTCAAGAAAAAGGGCGCTCCGGTGGTGATGCCTGTGAAATGACATCAGGCCTGCGAGCGCCGATGACGAAGCTTTGTGGTGCCGGCCCAACCAGTGCCGGCATTATCAGGGCTTTTTGATCGTTGCGATGCAGGGCGGGAACGAAAACACGGAGCGGATCGATGAAAGTTACGGTCATGGGAGCGAGCGGGCGCATCGGAACGCGCCTCGTTGAAAGCCTCCGCCAGGCGGGGGCCGAAGTCGTCCTTGCATCCCCCACGTTCGGAGTGAACAGCGTGACGAGGGAAGGCCTTAGGACTTCGCTCACGGGAGCGGACGCCGTCATCGACGTCACCAACGCTGCATCCTTCGGAGACAATTCCGCATTGGAGTTCTTCAGGACGTCAACCCGAAATCTCCTGGCCGCCTCTGCAGATGCAGGGGTCGGCCACTATCTCGCCCTGTCGATCGTAGGGACCCCTCGCCTCGTCGAGAGCGGCTATTTCCGCGCAAAGATGGTGCAGGAGAACCTGATCAAGGCGGCCCGGCGGCCCTATACGCTTGTCCACTCGACGCAATTCTTCGAGTTCATCAGCGGCGTGATCGACATGGCGGCGGACGATGACGGTATCCGGCTCCCTTCCGCCTCTGTGCGGCCGATAGCTGCTGACGACGTCGCGGAGGTGCTTACCCTGTTGGCTTTGGCGGCCCCGATGAACGATACGGTGGAAATAGCGGGGCCGGAGCAGTTCGCCCTCGATGAAATCGCCCGCATGCTCGTCGCAGCAAACGAAGACATGCGCCCGGTGATCACCGACGAGACCGCGCGCTACTATGGCGTCGAACTGAACGACGACACATTGCTGCCGCCTCACCCCGCCCATGTCGGTCCTGTCAGGTTCGAAGACTGGCTGAACCAGTCGATGGCCAGCTAAAGCATGTCGCGCAAAAGTGTGCGGCGGTTTTGCGATAACGACATGCGAAAAACAAAGACTTAAAGCGTGGCAAGCGAATCTGAAAGATCGCGACACGCTTTAGGGGTCAATCCCGGCCGGAGGACTTCACCGCATGGCGTCTGCTATCCGTAGCAAGGCTGCATATATGATCTCCGGATCACCTGGTGCGACGGCATTTCGGGCCAGGCCTTCGGCGTTGGCGACAATCTCGTGGGCCGCACGCAATGCTGAGCGCCCATCCGGCGTAAGTTCGGTCGTCAGGACCCTGCCATGGACCGGGTGGGCCATCCGCCTGATGAGGCCATCCCGTTCGAGTGTCGCTATGATGGACTGCATCGTCTGCGGTGTGACGAAAGCCCGCCGCGCAAGCTCCGCACTCGACAAGCCCGCGCTGAACTCAAGCCCCGCCAGCACCGAATATTGTGGCGTCGTCAATCCGATGTTTCGAAGCTGGGTGTCGAGATGGCCGCGCAGCGCTTGCTGCGCCCGCTTCAGCGCATACCCGAGCGAACGGTAGGTGTCATCAACAGGCGGATCAATCAGGCTGGACATATCAGGGCCCTTATACTATATCAGGGCCCTGACGATACTGCGTCAGGGATAAAAAGGAAAGATCGCTCATGCCTCGCCTCATTGGACCGGATTTCATCGGGATACAGACGAAGGATCTGGACGCCGCACGGACCTTCTATCGGGACATTGTCGGGCTTACGCCATCGGCAAAGGCTCCTCCGGGCGCGGTTGTTTTCGAAACGCATCCCATCCCATTCGCCGTCCGTACACCTATCGAGGACTTTGACGACACGCAGAAGCCAGGGGTTGGAATCGCGATCTGGTTTGGCTGCGACGACGCTGACGAATTGCACGCTCATCTGTGCGAGCGCGACGTGCGGATAGCTTTTCCACCGAAAGACGGCCCGTTCGGACGCTATTTCGCCTTCGTCGATCCATTTGGCTATACGATCACCGCGCATACCGTCCCGACAAACTGACGGCATCCAAAGAGCGCGGGCACTCCCACACTTCGGCTGCGTGCCGACGGCCAACGGCAACGTCCCAAGGTGGTCAGCCTGCGTTCGTTTCTTCCGGGGGCCGTCCATAAGCACCGAGAATGGCCGCGACTAGACCCGGGAATCGTTTATCGACTTCCTGGCAGCGCGAATGGTTGCGCATCTCCACGCCATGACGCTCGCCCCGGATAAGGCCGGCCTCACGCAGCACTTTCATATGCTGCGACAGCGATGATTTAGGGATGACGCGCCCGCCGAGATTGGAAAGCGCAGTGCATGTGCCGGTTGAACCGACGCCCGCGATCTGAGCGAAGATCGCCACGCGCTCCGGATCGGAGAGCGCATACAGGATCGCCTCCGGCTTCAAATCCTCGACGGCTGGATGAATGAGCGGTCTCATGAATTTTTATATAGGGCTACTTGAAATCAAGATCAACAGTTCCGTATTTCTGAACTATGGAACAATGCCGTCAACCCCGGCGGCAATCCAGGTCGAAAGGAATTGATATGTCGAAACTCGCTGGAAAAGTCGCCCTTGTGACGGGCGCCTCCAAGGGCATCGGTGCCGCCATTGCCAAGGCGCTCGCCGCGGAGGGTGCACACGTCGCGGTCAATTACGCGTCGAGCAAGGCGGGAGCAGATGATGTCGTCAAGACGATCGTCGCAGCCGGCGGCAAGGCCATCGCGGTACAGGGCGATGTTTCGAAGGCGGAACAGGCAAAGGGATTGGTCGACGCCACGGTCAAGGAATTCGGCCGTCTCGACGTGCTGGTCAACAATTCCGGCGTCTACGAGTTCGGGGCGATCGAAGAGATTACCGAGGAACACTATCACCGCCAGTTCAACGTGAACGTTCTCGGCCTGCTGCTGACCACCCAGGCCGCCGTCAAACACATTGGCGAAGGCGGCAGCGTGATCAACATTTCCTCCGTGGTGACCAGCATGGCTCCGCCCGCCTCCGCCGTCTATACCGGCACCAAGGGAGCGGTGGACGCCATCAACAGCGTGCTTGCCAAGGAGCTAGGCCCGCGCAAGATCCGCGTCAACGCCATCCTCCCCGGCATTGTCGAGACCGAAGGCACGCATACCGCAGGCGTCATCGGCTCCGATTTCGAGCACACCGCCGTGGCCCAGACCCCGCTTGCGCGCATCGGCCAGCCCGACGACATCGCCAAGGTCGCGGTCTTCCTCGCTTCTGACGATGCCGGCTGGCTGACCGGCGAGCGACTGACTGCCGCCGGCGGTTTTCGCTGATCGTCGATTGATACTGTGCGTGCTCTTTCATGGGGCACGCACCCTGCCCCCGTTGCTCAGTCGGGAAGCTCTTCCCAGACTTCGGAATAAGCCTTGAAGCCGATGCGCTCGTAGGTGGCTTTGGCCTTCGGATGATCCCAGGTATCCGTGTGTAGCCATACGCGCTCAGGTCGATGGTTCCATATCGCCCGCAGCGACCAATCCAGCAGATAGGGTCCGAGACGCCGGCCCTGGGCATCGGGGATCAGGCCAAAGTGCTTTAGCTCCACATCCCCCGCGCCGACGCCCGCAAACTCGCACAGCCCGACCGATCGTCCCTCGTGCCGCAAAATGTAGAGCGCCGTGGAACCGTCGCGCAGGAACGCCAGAAGTCCTTCCCTCGTCATCCGCAGACGCTCGTCCCATCGCAGGGGCGTCCCTATGGCTCGATAAAGGCGCAGATAATCGTCCGCATCAGGACGTTCCCTGGCGATAGCGGCGCCCGCAAGCGGAGACGACAGCGCAGCCCCGGTCGGAGGCGCAAGCTGTTCCATATATGTGACGAGAAGACGGACCATGGATGCGGGGGACTCAGCAACCGCCGATCGATAGCAGACCCCGTTGATGAAATCGACGTCTCACATGCCTTTGACGTCGCTCCTCCCTTTGCTGACGGGATGAAGGCCGCAGATCATGATAACAAGGCGCAAAGCGCGATACTCAGCGCCGATCGGGGGAGCCAGGCCAGAATGACGCTGACCTTGCCCCAGTAATCGAGGTGTACTCCTCGACGTAATCCTCTCCGATTTAAGGATTATGCAGTAGCCCGCAGCGCTATTGCTGCTGCTGCGCCGGCGGCGGGGTGCCGATCTTTTCCAGAACCTTCTTGGCAAGAGCCGGGTCGCTTTGTGCGGCTGTCAGAATCGTCGAGTATTCCTCGACAGAGATGTCCTTGGAGGCTTCGACGGTGTCGACCATCTGCTTCTTGGCTTCGTCCTGCAGCTTTTGCTTCGCAGCCTCGTCCTTCGTCGCGCCGATTTTGGCCGAATATTCCTGCCTGACCTTGTCGACCTGCAGATAGGCAACGGCAAAGGCCTCGATTTTCTGATCGCTGACAGGGGCGGCTGCACCATTGTCGCCGCTCTGCCCCTGCATCGGCGCCTGGCCCTGCATCGGCGCCTGGCCCTGCGCCGGCGGCTGCTGTTGCGCCTGGGCCATGTCCACGGCGGATGCCGGGCTGAAAGCAAGCAGGCTGAAGACCGCAGCGGTCATCGTTGCGACGGGTGTGTAACGAGTGATCATAGTCATTCCTTTTCACGTGCATGATTTGATCGGCAGCAGGACCGCCTCGGTCGATCGCTCAGCCGCTAGAGGCTGGCGAGGTCGCGACGATGGACCTTTAAGAGGGCACGGTGCGGCGGTGGCGGGGCAATTTGCTGACGATTGAGCGGCAGCTTTGTGACCGTCGACATGCCGGCCGGCGCGGATAAATCCGGTGCCAGTTCACGAGGCTGGCGTTCCTGGGAGGCCTCCCGCCGGGACGTTCCATCCGGAGATGGATCTCGGACCAGGCCGACTCAAGCCCTCTGCCATGACATCGGATCAGCCTGCAAGCGTTAGCCAATCGCCGATCGTCGTTCCATGATGCCGCGTGGAACGCGCAGCCGGAATGGCAGGGCGGTCGGTTGCCACGGTTCTTCGGACTTCGCGCGGGCTAAGCCCGAATTCGTGGCTGAAAGCACGCGTAAAATTGGCGGCGACGGCGAAACCGGCAGCCTCCGCAATCTCGGAGATCGGCCTGTTGTCGGCCGGGTTGCCAAGATCCGCATAGGCCTGCAGCAGTCGCCGTTTGCGGATATAATTAAGCACTCCCCCGTTCGCTTCGAACAGTTGGTAGAGCCGCGTGCGCGAGATGCCCAATGCGCGGCAAATAGCGTCGGGTGTCAGATTGTCTGATTGCAGGTTGAGGTGAATGTAGCGATGCGCCCGCTCCATCATTCCCACCCTGGCTTGGACTTGCCCCGTATCCGATTTTATGGATGAGGCAGCACATGCAACGACCATGTCGGCGATCGTCTGTATGATGCGCGGTACCTCCCCGGCCGTCAGGTTGCCCAGCTTCGTTTCCAGACCGGCGATATAGCTGACGAGCAATTCAGCCAGGCTACCGGACAGAAGCGTATTGTTGACACCCTGGAGAAGGCTTGCATCCACGGCCAGCAATTCATAGGGCAGGAAGACAAGCATGGCGTCGCAATCGGTCATCCGCCCGCGATAGGGATAACCGAGAGATCTGAAAAACACCTCGCCGGCACCGGTTTCCGTGACGTGACGGCTGACCTCGTTCCATATCCGGCCGCTGCGAGGCAGGCCGACGTTCCAATGGTCTATCGGGCTCGAACGGAGCATGGATTGATCGCGGACATAGCTATGCGCCTGGGCGCGCTGCTGGACGATGAGCATGCCGCGGAGATGCCAGCCGATCTGTTCGGCAAGAAACCCGTCGTCGGGTGATTTTCCATCCGGCAGATGGACACTGACGAGAGGCGCCATATGCGCACGCCAGGCCTGGAACTGGTCTTTCGGCGGCAAATCCCAAGTCGAGAAACGCAAGGGCACAAGCGCAGGCGCAGCATCCAGGCGTTGGTCCTTCTCCGTGGCCGGTTCGCGCGGCCAGCGCCGCCGCTCCAGGTGGGCCGGCCATGCCTGCCCCGCAGCGGGGTCATCTCCAGATCCAGAACCCGTAACCATCCAATCCCTCCAGCGTAACAACCGATCCGACCGGGCCGTTGAAACTGAGAGTGAACAATCGTTTTTGCGGCAAAATCGCCGCCGGAAACCGCCCTAGCCGGGAATCGGCGAGCAGCCACGTCCATAAGTTGTTTATCATACTCCCTTTGGAGCAGAAATGTACGGTGCGATAATTTTCAGGACGCGCGGATAACGACAATTGCGTCCCATGGCTGTATTTAAATAAGCACGGTCATTTCCCGAATGAAGACGGAATAGACCAGAATATTTCACCGGCCAGCGCCGCGTTAAAACGTGGAAGTCTTAGGTGAAACGATAAAAATTCAAGACAAAACATGAGAATACGAGGAGGTAGTCGTGAACTATCCGGGCAATATTCGTGCGTCTTCTGCATAGGCTTCGGCCTATTCGGAGACTCTTCGTCACACAACCCGCAGCCGCCAAAAAGAATAGTTATAACCGGCTGTGCAGGCTTCCTTGATCACTCAACTGGGGGAGGATTGAGGCGATCGTTGGCAAGGCCATGTGAGACGAAGCGAGGGGTTGCGCGCAAATTCAGGCGCCATTTGTCTATGCGTAGGAGCCTGATGCTGAAGCGCAACCCCATTCCATCGATTTCAAGAGAGTTCTGATGCGAGCTGCCCGCTCATGGGCAAACGGAGGCTAAGATGATCACTACCGATAACCAGAACCACATCGAATTGAAACCGGCTTCGAACTGCAGACGGGAAGTCGAAATCGCCATGATGGGAATGCTCACCAATCTGCAGACCCGTGGATGGTCAGCCGCCGAACTGGCACTGGCGCTTGCGGATGCCTCGGAAGAGCTCGTGATGCTGATCGCCAGCAAAAAACTGAGATCGAATTAAGCATTCAAGCCGGATCGCTATGCTTTTGCGGGCGTGATGAAGCCAAGGACGTTGGCGGTGGGTTTGTCGTATCGCGTTGCGATACGACACCGCCCGGAAGCGAGTTGAAGGTGACAGATGCGGCCCGGCCACATCAACGGTCGAAGCAGACACGGCGATTGACCGGAAGGTCTGCCACTATCGAGAAACGTCACAAGCCGCCTGTCGCCCGCGTCGCCTCCACCGAGGAACGACCCCGCCCCGCCACCGAACCCACGCCAGCCATCACGGCAGCAGCAAAATGCTGCCTGCCGACCGCCCCGTTTCCATTTCCTCATGCGCCTTCGCAACCTCGGCCAGCCCGTATTCCGCTGATATCTCGCAGACGATGCCCCGCTCCATCGCGGCGATTGCCGCCTGCGCCGCGTCGCGGTATCGGCCGACATCGGCGCACCAGGCCATGATGCTCGGATGCGAGAGCGATTTGCCCGGCCGAAGCTCCTCGACGGCAACGGGTGGAATGGGGCCGGCGGCCTGGCCGATGGTGATGGCCGTGCCGAAGGGGCGCACGGAGCGGATGCTTTTCAGGAGCATATCGCCGCCGATGCCGTCATAGGCAACATCGACGCCGTTGCCGCCCGTCAGCTGCTTTACTTCGGCAACAATATCGGCCCCTCGCCCGACAATCAGATGGTCCGCGCCATAGGAAGTGGCGAGTGCCGCCTTCTCCGGCGAACTGACCGTCCCGATGACGGTGGCATTAAGCGATTTCGCCCATCGCACGAGAATGCTGCCGAGCCCGCCGGCGGCGGCGTGGATCAGCACGGTGCTGCCCTGCCCGACATTGGTGACCTTCTTCAGCAGCATATAGGCCGTCATGCCCTTGAGCAGCGAGCTTGCGGCCACCTTGGCGGAGACCGCATCGGGAAGCGCAATCACCCGTTCGGCTGCCATGATGCGGGTGGAGGCATAGGCGCCGGCCGGCGGGCCGGCATAGGCGACGCGGTCGCCCGGTGCAAACTCCGTGACATCGGCGCCGACCTCTTCGACGACACCCGCGGCCTCGACACCGATGACGGCGGGATAGGAGGGCAGCGCATAGAGGCCCTTGCGGTGATAGACATCGAGGAAATTGGTGCCGACAGCCTGATGGCGGATCCTGACCTCACCGGGACCGGGAGACTCTGACGGCTGATCCTGCAGCCGGAACTGGGTGACATCGCCGGGGGCGTTCAGCAGGACGATCTGGTCGGGCATCGGTCATCTTCCTTTGTCTGGGGCCGCGTTATGGGGAGAAACTAGCCGATAGCGCTATGTGTGAAAATTCCCTATTGTCGCACAATGATTGGGAAAGAATTCACACAGATCGACTGGGACGACCTGAGGCACTTCCTGGCGCTGGCGCAGGCGGGAACCTTCCTCGGCGCGGCAAGACAGATCGGCGTCGAGCACGCCACGATCAGCCGGCGCATTGCCGCCCTTGAGAAAGATCTCGGCCGCAAGCTCGTCGACCGCCGCGGGCGGCGCATCGTCCTGACTGATGACGGCGAACAGGTTGCCAGACACGCCGCCCTCGTCGCCCAGCAGATGGCTGTTATCGAGCAACTCGGCCGCGCAAGCGCCACGGAGATGCGCGGCCATGTCAGGATCAGCGCCCCGCCGGCCCTGTCGAGCGTGCTTCTTGCAAAACCCATCGCCGCCATCAGGCGAGAGCATCCGGGCATCGAGATCACGCTCGTGGGCGAAAAGCGCCTCGCCTCGCTGAACCGCCGGGAGGCGGATATCGCAGTGCGCATGTCGCGGCCGGAAGACGGCGATTATGCCATTACCAAAGTCGGGGAAATGGCCTTCCATCTCTATGCGTCCAAGGCCTATCTCGAAACCGTGCCGGAGGCGCAATGGACCTTCATCGGCTATGACGAGGGCATGAACGCCTCGCCGCAGCAATTGCGCCTTTTCGAACTCGCCGCCGGCCGGCCGATCGCCATCCGCTCCTCCGTTCTGGAGTTTCAGGCAGCCGCAGCAAGGCTCGGCGGCGGTGTCGTCCTGCTGCCGGATTTCGCGGTGTCGGATGCGGATGACCTGCAGCGTATCGAGGATGAAAACCCTCTGAGGCGGGAGGTGTGGCTGGTCGTCCACGCCGAGATCAGGGACGTGCCGGCCATCAGGGTGGTGATGGAGGCGCTGAAGGGCGCCTTTTGAGATGCGGCGATCAGTGAAGAGTCGGCGCTAATGCCGATATCAGGTCATTCATATGACCCGGCATCCTCCCGCATTCCATAGCTATCTGGCAGGCGACAGACTTTTCCGCAGATCTTCTCCATCGCCTTTCCCCGCTCAAGGCTGAGATGATCTCGTCCTGAGCGAAGCATTCAGCCATCAGCGGGAGTTCTATCGCACAACGGCTGATGGTCACTCGAGGCGCAGCGTCTGGAGAGCGGACTAGCCTTCAACAGGGCTGCTACGGTTTCATTCTTCTGATCAATCGTCAGGGCATGTTCTCATCCGGTTGAAGGCTACCCCACGTGCTTATGTTGATTTCGGTCGGGAATGGGTAGAGGTCTGATATAGACTGCGATGTGTTCTCTAGAAGCTGCCTCGTCCTGGAGGGCGCATGGTCCCCCACTACCAACATGAGAATGAACGAAAAGTTTTCCCTCTCTGCTTCATTTAAGTTTTCGTACAGCTTATTGACGCGATCAAAGATGATCTTGATCAGAGAGAGCGGAATCGAACCATTGTGGGTATACTTAACTTCAACAACTGTAAAACGTCCCGGCGTAGCGTCAACGCCATCGAAAACTAGGTTAGGGATGGATGGAACTGCCAGAGAGCGATAGAAGAAACGCTTCTGCGTCCTTTCAAGCTTACTGAGCGCCAGATCGGTCGAAACCCTCATTCGAAGCCGGTTCGCATCGTGAGACAGTCTCAGGTAAGAAGGTATAGGCGCCTCTACCGACGATGAAGTCTCTGCCTGACTTGGAAGAGGTTCGTGGGCGAGACCACCTGATTGTTCCGTGGCTTGTAGCGCTAGCTCGTCATGTGCAGCCGACAGAGCGGCATCCCCAAGCACTTGTGACTCCTCGATCACTTGCTCCGGGAACTCCTCGGCCTCCTTCAACAATATCGCTGATGGCGATGCTTTTGTGAATTTGGTGAAGTTTTCTTCGTCTTTGAAGTCAGAAGGCGCGTACAGGACGGTATGATTCCAGTTCAGGATCGCAAAGAACAGCAAGATGAGAAGTGTCGGGAACCCCATCAAGAACCATACGTACGTCGCTTGCGTCTCTCTCTCAATAAGCGGAAGAATTAAGGTGCCGCTTACTTCTGCGAATCCAGCGAATAGCGCTACGACAGTGAGGGGGTTTTTGACGTGCGTGAATTTCTCAAGCATCTGAATATCCACCTGAGACCTGATATTCTCGCTGCCCCTCGCTCACCAGGTATGCCGCGCCGGTCAACTCTTCTTCTGGAGCCGCATCGCGAAGGCCTCGCAGCCGCCGATGTCGCCGTCCCATTCGAAGTTCTCGATGATATCGCTCTGGCTGGCGATGATCTTGAGCTTGCACTCATAGTCGTAGCTGGTGGTCCTCGATCCCTGCACGGTCGAGTAAATCGGCTGTCCGTTCACATATGTCGTGGCAGTGTTGTAGGTGGGCAGAGTGTAGGAGCCACTGTCGTGGTTGTTCCAAGTGTAGACCTTCTTACCGGCGATGCTCATCTGGCTGTCAGGGTAGCCGAGCTTGGCGATAGCGGCGCTGAGAGGTTGCCCTTTTAGGGCCTCCATAGCAGGCTTGGCGCTATCCATCGTAACGCAGCCGGAAACAGCCCCGAGCGAGATCAGGGCGATGGTCTTGAGCAGTCTAGTCATGTGGCCCCCCGTAGTGCACCGTGGAGATACACAACCGGCGACGCTCGGGCAATCACCTTATAGGTCGCTTGGGACTTCTAGAGGGGAATGTTGTTGATAAAAGGGAGTCCCCGCCCCCATCCATCATAAAGATCATTCGGAGAGGAGCTCTGTTCATGTTCCGCCGGAAATCCACCACCTGTTGCGCCAGAACTATTTCCATCATCCCACTGTCGGATTCCCCTCCGGCCGGTCGTCATCCAGACAGACAGATCATGGAGGACACACCAATGACGATTACGATTACCGGCTTTGAACTCGCACCGCCCTTGCCTTGTTTTTGCCACCACCCTGACATGCACTCTTTACAAATAACGCCTACCATAGGTTCGGAGATGGAGGACAGGCGATGAATGAGATGACCGCATCTGACATGCTGAGGGATGCGCTTATCCGTCAGGTGCTGCGCGCCGACAGGATCAGCCTTGCCTCTTTTGCTACCCTGCTGGACACCGCCAGCCGGCAACAGGCCCGCCGCGCCGCCGAAAGCGCTCCTCCGCGGCCAGCGCCGGAAGCCTGCAGCGGTGAGCCTCTTTGATGTCCTGACATGCGACAAGTGTGCGTACTTTGAGTGCGCCTTAGCCAGGCGGGCCTTTTCTCGCCCTGCCCTCTGGCCTAGACCATCGCGATGAAAGGCCTGTTATCCTCGCCTGCAAGATCACCCGGCGTACTGCCGACAAGATCGCCCAGCATGGTCACCGCCAGATCGGGCGCGACATGGTGCGGCATGTGGCCGACGCCATCGAGCAGTTCGACGCGGACGGCCGGATGCCTCTCATGGAGCCAGTCGAGATGCCAGACGGGATCGATGATCCGGTCTTCGCGCCCGAAGAGAACGGAGACCGGCAGATCGGCCGGCAGTCTTCCAAGCGGCTGCATGTCGCCGTTGAAGGCCCAGAGTTCCTCGGCCATGGTGGCGATCGAGGCGGCATTGACCACGTGCATGGGCGGCAGGGTGAAAAGCTCTGCTGCGACGGGATTGGGATAGGACGAGGCGCGCAAGCCGCGCTCAAGGAAATAGGACGACCAGCGGGCGATCACATGCTGGCGGATGACGGGGCCGACGAAGGGCGCCACGGCGCTGCGCAGCACGATGAACGGCTTGAAGGGAACGGGCCGGCAGCAGGGCGAGATGAGAAACAGGCCCTTCACGAGATCCGGCCGGCGGACGGCCAGATGCAGCGCTGCCGCACAACCGATCGAATGGGCTGACAGCACGACCTTCTCGAACTCCAGCGCCTCGAGGAAACGCTCCAGCCAGAAAGACTGGCCAAGCGGGCCGCGCTCACCGGCGGGCAGTGCCGGGCTGAAACCATAACCCGGCCTGTCGGGCGCGATCATGTGAAGACCGCTGCCCGCAAACGGCATCATCACTTCCGCCGAGATACTGCCGCAGCCATGCAGCAACACGACCGGATTTTCACCTGTGCTTCCACTTTCGAGCATATGGATCTGCTCGCGACCGGTCTCAATGATTTTGCCAAGCTGCGGGAAGACGGCCGGCGGAGGGAGAGGCTGCACGTGGATCATGTCGGCGAAACGCAAATGCCGGCAAAACGTTCCCCCCCCCCTGAAAAACAGACCGCTTTCAGGGGGTTAGAGCACCGGCAGCAGCCGTCAATCGTTGCCGGTCACCGCATCTGCCGTACCGAGATAGGCCGCGAGCTTGGCCCGCTCATGCCAACCGGGATCGGAATTCCTGCCCATCAGCTCCGCCGGGACCTTCCAGCCCGGATCGACGCCTTTCATGTCGGGAAGTTCATGCGCGATGCCCTTGTGGCAATCGATGCAGGTCGCCTTGCCCGGCAGCAGGTATCGCGTGTGGATCTCGGCGGCGCGCACGGTCTGTTTCGTCAGGTCCATGGCGCCCATCGAGTGACAGTTGCGGCATTCCAGGCTGTCATTGGCCTTCAGCCGCGCCCATTCGTGCTGGGCGAGCTCCAGCCGCTTGTCGAGGAACTTCTCGCGCGTGTTGATCGTCCCGAATATCTTGCCCCAGACTTCCTTCGACGCCTGCATCTTGCGGGCGATCTTGTCGGTCCATTTGTGCGGCACATGGCAATCCGGGCACGTGGCGCGAACGCCCGAGCGGTTGGAGAAATGAACCGTGCGGCTCAGTTCCTCGTAGACGTTCGTTTTCATTTCATGACAGCCGGTGCAGAAGGCCTCGGTGTTGGTCACCTCGAGCGCGGTGTTGAACGCGCCCCAGAACATGACGCCGCCGACGAAGCCGCCAAGCGTCAGGAAACCCAGGCTGAGTGTCACGGCCGGCGTGCTCACCAAACGCCAGCACCAGAGGATTATCGCCTTTATCCAGCCGATCATTGCTCGCTTCCCGCAGGCTTGAAGCCCAGCTCGCTCATGTCCTTGAAGGTATTCGGCACCAGGGGCTTCGCATCCGCCTGCGGCACGTGACAGGCGGTGCAGAAATATCGCCGGGGCGAAACGTCGGCCAGCATCTGCCCTTCGCGGGTCATGAAGTGCGTAACACTGATCATCGGCGCGCCGGAGCCTTCCGTCAGCTCGCGCCGATGGCAGGAAAGGCAGCGATTGGCGTTCACCGTCAGCTGGTAGCCCTCGATCGAATGCGGGATGATCGGAGGCTGGTCCGGATAATTCCGCATCTTCCTGATGTCATCGACGACCCATTTGGGAACCGGTTTCGCCTCCTTGCTCTCCATCGGGTTCTCGTTGCCCGACAATGAGGGCACCATCTGCGCCAGGGTGACGGTGCCCGTGAGCATGAGAAAGGCGACGGCCGCGATCGCCCAGGCGCGCCTCGAGATCAGGCGACGGGAAGAAGCTTGACTGCGCATTTTTTGAAATCCGCTTGCTTGGAGATGGGGTCGGTGGCGTCGAGCGTGACCTTGTTGATCAGCTGGCTGGCGTCGAACCACGGGACGAAGATCACGCCATGCGGCATTCGATTGCGCCCGCGAATTTCCACGCGGCTGATGATCTCGCCGCGCCGCGACTGGATGCGCACCTCCGCCCCCTGATTGAAGCCCAGCTTCCTGGCGTCGTCTCCGTTCATGAAACACCGCGCGCCGGGAAACGCCCTGTAGAGCTCGGGAACACGCATCGTCATCGAGCCCGAATGCCAATGTTCGAGAACACGGCCCGTCACGAGCCAGAAATTGAACTCCTCATCGGGCGACTCGGCCGGCGGTTCGTAGGGCACCGCCAGGATGACCGCGCGGCCGTCCTTCTGCCCGTAGAACTTCAGCCCCTCGCCCGGCTTGACGTAGGGGTCGTAGCCTTCACGGTAGCGCCACCGCGTCTCCTTGCCGTCGACGACGGGCCAGCGCATGCCGCGAACCTGATGATACATGTCGTAGGGCGCGAGATCGTGTCCATGCCCGCGGCCGAACTCGGCATATTCCTCAAACAGCCCCTTCTGAATGTAAAAGCCAAAGGCCTTGGCCTCCCGGTTCTCGTATTCGGGCGACACCTCCGACAGGGGAAATTCGTCCACCTTTCCGTTCTGGTAGAGCACCTGGTAGAGCGTCTTCCCCTTGTATTCCGGGTTCTTGTCGAGGATCTCGGCGGGCCAGACCTCGTCGGTGGTGAAGCGCTTGGAGAATTCCACCAGTTGCCAGAGGTCCGAGCGGGCCTCGCCCGGCGCATTGACCAGCTGGTGCCAGACATGCGTGCGCCGTTCGGCATTGCCGTAGGCGCCCTCCTTCTCCACCCACATGGCCGCCGGCAGCACCAGATCGGCGCTCATGGCGGTCACTGTCGGATAGGCGTCCGAGACGACGATGAAATTGTCCGGATTGCGGTATCCCTTATAGGTCTCGTTGCTGGTGTTCGGCGCGGCCTGGATGTTGTTGTTGACCTGCACCCAGTAGAAATTCAGCTTCCCGTCATGCAGCATGCGGTCCTGCTCGACGGCGTGATAACCGGGCTTGCCCGGCAACAGCCCGTCCGGCAGCTTCCATATTTCCTCGGCGTGCTTGCGATGCTCCGGATTGGTCACGACCATGTCGGCCGGCAGCCGGTGGGCGAAAGTGCCGACCTCGCGGGCCGTGCCGCAGGCGGACGGCTGTCCCGTCAGCGAAAACGGGCTGTTTCCCGGCTCGGAAATCTTGCCCGTCAGCAGATGCAGGTTGTAGACCATCTGGTTGGCCCACACGCCGCGCACATGCTGGTTGAAGCCCATGGTCCACAGCGACATGACCTTGGTCTTGGGATCGGCATAGAGTTCCGCGAGCTGTTCCAGGAAGGCGCTGTCGACGCCCGAAAGCTCGACCGCCTTTTCGAGCGTATATTCGGAGACCATCTCCTTGAAGGCCTCGAAGTCGATCGGGTCCATCTTGGCGGCGTCGGCGACACCCTTGGCCTTCAATTCGAGCGGGTTGTCCGGACGCAAGCCGTAGCCGATGTCGGTCGTCCCCTTCATGAACTTCGTATGCTTGTCGACGAAATCCTGGTTGACGCGGCCGGTCTTGATGATGTGGTTGGCGATGTAGTTCAGGATCGCGAGGTCCGAACCCGGCTTGAAGATCAGCGGTATGTCGGCAAGGTCCATGCTGCGATGCGTGAAGGTGGAGAGCACCGCGACCTTCACATGCTCATGCCCGAGCCGCCTGTCGGCGACGCGCGTCCAGAGGATCGGATGCATCTCGGCCATGTTCGAACCCCAGAGCACGAAGGCGTCGGCGTTCTCGAAATCGTCGTAGCATCCCATCGGCTCGTCCATGCCGAAGGTGCGCATGAAGGCCACCGCCGCCGAAGCCATGCAGTGGCGCGCGTTGGGATCGAGGTTGTTGGAGCCGAAGCCCGCCCGCATCAGCTTTGTCGCGGCGTATCCTTCGAAGATCGTCCATTGGCCGGAGCCGAACATGCCGAGCGCCGTCGGCCCCTTTTCCTTGAGCACGCGCTTGGCCTGCGCCGCCATCACGTCGAAGGCCTCTTCCCAGGTGACGGGTTCGAACTCGCCGTCCTTGGCGTAGACACCGTCCCGCTTGCGCAGGAGCGGGCTCGTCAGCCTGTCCTTGCCGTACATGATCTTGGAGAGGAAGTAGCCCTTGACGCAGTTGAGGCCGCGATTGACCTCCGCCTCCATGTCGCCATGGGTCGCGACGACCTGGTTCTCCTTCACGCCGACCATGACGCCGCAGCCGGTGCCACAGAAGCGGCATGGAGCCTTGGACCATTTTATCTCCAGCGCCTCCACCCCGCCCGGCACCGACTGCGCCGCAGCGGGTGCAGCAAGGCCTGCGGTCGCAGCGGCGATCGCCGCAGCCTGCGCCTTAAGGAGATCACGCCGCGTGAGTTCGGTCGTCATCGATTGTCTCCTTCATTTCCAATGCCTGTTCAAAAACCATTGCCTGTTCGAAAACCATGTGGGCGGCGAGCACGCCGTCCATCCCCGAGATGCCGATGAGCGTTTCCCCGAGCACGCCGGAATGCGGCCCCTCGATCACCACGACGATCTTGCCCGCTCCCGTAGCGTGAACCTCGACCCCGTCGATCACCGCGAGACGCTCTGCGACATCTTCTGTCAGTTCCGGGCGGGTGATGACGACGGCACTGGAGACGTGATGACGGCTCTCAGACATGAGCGACCTCCTGACGGCGGGGCTTTATGGTGATGGAATCGGCCGGACAGACCGCAATGCAGGCGCCGCATCCCGTGCATGCCTCCGCATCGAGTTCGGGAACGAACGGCCCGCCGAGCCGCGGCCGAAACCGGATCGCACCGGCCGGACAGCTGTCGCGGCACGCCTGACAGTCGACATAATTATTGGCCAGGCACCCATCGCCAATTGCCGCATAATGGGCAAAGCCGCCTGCAGAACCGGCCGGAAAGACATTCTCAGGACATCGTTCCGCGCACTTGCCGCAAAAGGTGCATTCACTGTGCCTGAAGTCCACGACCGGAACGCCCGAACGGATCGAAATGATCTTCGTCGGACAGGCATCGACGCAGGCACCGCAGCCCGAACAGTTTTGAACGGATGTCTCAGTGGCTCCGGGAGGAAGTATCCTCCCGGAAGGGAAGATCCTGCCTTGATCTTCAGATGACCTTCCGGTGAGAAAACCACGTCGGGTGCGAGCTGGGAGAACCATGGAGATCCTCACTCTGCCGAGCCCGGAGGCGCGGCCTTCACGTCATGCGGTCCCGGCGGCCCGTAAACGATCTGGTACATCCAGACCATGAAGCCATAACCGCCGACGACCCCGACAGCGACCACAGGCCAGATCCCGAAAGCGAGCACGGCGAACGTCAACAGCTCGCGCCTGCGTTTCTTCCTGAACTCTCCGACAGAATCCGTGATTTGAGCCACAACGCCTCCCCAGAGTTGCCGACGCAACTGGTATAACCCTTTTAGCGTGTTCGGCCAATCTCCATCTGCTATCGCGACTCTCGCAAGCGCTTCACGAGCAGGAGAATCGGCTATGCGGGAAGGTGTATCGCACGCTCGCCCGGCAGTCCTTGACAGAGATCAAGCGGGCAGCCGACGAGATTGAATCCACCGGGCGGCCGACCGACGCATCCTGCTGAACTTCATTCTCCATGAGAGCTGCAGCAGTGCCCTTTCCGGCACACAATCGTTCTATGGGCGACCGATGGCGCAAGCCCGGCTCCGCTTGGCCCGCGCGGATTAATTCGGGCATCATCTGTCGGCTTCCCGCCTGCCCGTCCGTCTTCCAGACGGACAGACCAAGGATAACGACCATGACGATTACGATTACTGCCTTTGAACGCTCGCCCGATCGCGGCAAGGGTCTGGCGCGTGACATGCGCGTTCGCTGGGCGCTCGAGGAAGTCGGCCAGCCCTATGACGTCCGCTTCCTTTCGTTCAAGGCGATGAAAGAGCCCGCCCATCTTGCGCTTCAGCCTTTCGGGCAGATTCCGACCTATGAGGACGGCGATCTCACCCTCTTCGAATCCGGCGCGATCATCCTGCATATCGCCGAGCGCCATCCGGGCCTGCTGCCTGGTGATGCCAATGCCCGCGCCCGCGCCATCGCCTGGATCTTTGCCGCGCTCTCCACGATGGAGCCCGTCATCGTCGACCGCGAGACCGCCAGATATGAAGAGGGCAAGGAGAGCTGGTACAACGAACGCCTGGCCTATGTCGAAAAACGCATCCGCAAACGGCTCGCCGAACTTTCCGCCCGGCTTGGCGATGCCGACTGGCTGGACGGGAAATTCAGCGCCGGCGACCTGCAGATGATCTCGGTGCTGCTGAGATTGCAAAGCTCGGCCCTGCTGGAGGAATATCCCGATCTCTGCGCCTACATCTCGCGCGGGCAAGCGCGCCCCGCATATAAGCGGGCTTTCGAGGCGCAGAAGGCGGTGTTCCTGGCCATATCGGGAGGCGGACAATAGTCCTGACAGGGTCGATGGGCGGCGAAATCCGTGACCGAGCGCGGCGAAATCTACAAGAAAAATCGCCCCTCGGCTTCATAGCCTTCCGGTTTTGGATCGGGAACAGCATGAAGCTTTTCCTTCATGTCAGCCCGAAGATAGGTGTCGAATACATAGTGTTTGCCATTTCCCTGAAGATGCTTGCCGGTTTTCCGTTCAAGCCAGGCGCTCGCGGTCGCGCCTACAAATTTCGGGTAATGGACTTTGTTCGCTAACGGCCTGCTGTGACCGAACCGCTCGCGTGCGTTTCCTGAGCATCCGGCTTGAGGGTGTTTCGAGTGGTCGTAGTTCCACCAAACCGAAACACGCAGCTCGCCGAAGCTGATGCTTTCCCAGAGTACTACGGACGGATGTCCGGCAATACCGGCAAACAGGTGACCATCCTCGTCGCTTGGACCATCGTCGGGCGGGGCAGCAAGGGATATCCTGCCCTGCTTAATTGCCTCGTTCATCCCTAAGACCAGCAATTTCCGGTAGCTTTCCATGAGCCCCTCGCCTGATTATCTGGCAATACCTTGTTCCTAGGCTCGGTTGAGGTGGTGGCAAACAAACGACCGACCTGGGAGCACAAAGCCGTCCTAAAAAATCCGGGCTTCTATGTTCGCTTCGGGCCGAAAGCCGGCGAAAGCCTTGGCCGCTTTGGGCCGATATCGTTGAAAAACTCGATGGAGTAGCCGCTTATCCGGTGATTTCCGGCCTTTTGCGCAAGGGGCATCGGTTGCTGCCCTGCGCTCGTGCGCGGGCAATGGTTGGTGTCCCTTTTTATGCGGCGATGACGCTGTACGGCGGCCTTGCTGGCCTGAGTTTCGCCAATCTTCTGAGGTTCTGGGCGGTTGCTGCAAGCAAGAATTCGTCACGCGCACCACATGGACCTCGCAACCTCAAACGCGCCATGCGGAGAATGGGTTTGAGGTGAGCGAAGAGCATCTCGACCTTCTTGCGACGATGCCGAGACTGCTCGTATTGGGGTGTGGCAGCATCACGCGTCTCAAGCACCCGCAATGCCGAGTTTTTCAACGGTATCCGCCAGAAGCGGTCATCTTTCTAGGGATTGACGAAAGTCAGCTATCGACCTCATTCGGGAAGTTTGAGCTGAATGCAAAACCTACAAAGCTGCCGTCAGGCGTGCTACGAGTTGGCCATCGCCAACTGGATTCGGGGCTAGCCTTGAAAATCTTATTTCGAGGACTGTCCTTTGTTGTATGCGCCATTGGGGGCGTTTTCGCACTTTGGACGGTGGTGTGGATAGTTCTTGGCATTAGTTTCAAACCGAGCATTCCGTATTTCGAAGCATTCCTTAATCAGAAATATAAGGGCTATAAAAGTACCGAAGGCCGAGTGATCCGGTGCGAATCCTGGACAGAGTATTCTTCTGAGTATGAGATTAGCTGTAGGTATTTTCGGCAAGCAAAAGCCGAGGAACCAACGTACCACGCGTTTGACAAGTGGGGCGGCTACATCGGAAGTCGCGATGGCGGTTGATTGCAGAACTTACCAACTCTCCGTTACGGAGTTAGCGTTGTTTGCCTCGCACCTTGACCATGCGCGCATTGCCGTTCGAATAATACCGCTCTGACAGGGGCACACAATGCAGGATGATGAAGACAACCCTAGTCTTGCTCTTGGCCTTTACAGAGTCAGCGTACTCGTCGGTTGTATCGTTCTTATCACATATTTCTTCTGGAACATGTTTAGCGCGACCGCTGCCGTTAATCGGCTTTCAGTTGCAGCACAAAATTTCCACTACACAGAGAGGTGTGATTCCAACGGCAATCTGATTGACATAGGCAAACCTAACTGCGTTGATCTAGGTCATTATCTGCTAATAAATGGCCCCGTTCTCAAGGCTCTTCGAAGAGTTTGTTCAGAGGGTGAAACACCAGCCGTGCTGATACTTGAGAAAGGCAAAGCGTCGAGGATTGATATCGTTCGCGTAGAAAAGTCCTTGGCTTGGCGAGCGACGAACAAAGTAAACCCTCCCTGCTGACCGTCTACCCCGGCACCCGGACGGGACTAAACTTGAATCTCTCACCAACGACCGTTACAGGCCCCGCAGCGGACGTTGGTCACCTGATGGGCAATGGTTGGCGCATAACCGGGTTCTGGCATGAACTAGTCTAAAGGCAAATTCCACTATAGTCGGCTTTCAGGTCAGACACTGACCCACCGTCAACTTTCCAGAAAATCCGCCAACTCTGATTGCAAGGAAACCCCGCCTTTTCAAACACAGCTTGTCGACCTGCAGGATCGACCGTGAAGCCTTCCTTTTCCAGGGACGCCACAAGCTCTGTTTGAGCGGAAGCCCCCGAAAACTTGACGGCAACTCTTCTTTGAAACTCCCTCTCAGCGTCGGAAAATGTGTCGGGTAGCCCCCTTGCGATCTCTGGCAGCAATGGAAGAGGTGGGAACAAAGTGAGGTATCCACCTCCAATTACGATGATCGACGATATGACACCAATCAGAAAGATTATTCGAAGCATCAGCATCGCTCGCTCCCCTTGCGAGCAACCACGATAACACCGAGCGTAGTTTTTCAACAATATCGGCGCGAAGCGGTCGGTGGCAATTGCTGCCGAAGCCAACTGCAAATTATGAATGTCGCCGCCGCATGTTCGGCGTATGATCCTCCCTGGCAATCTGGGGGGATTTCCAATGCGTCATCGCACGAAAATCCGCATGGCGACGAACGCTGTGGCTGCGCTGCTGTTCACATATTTGCTGCTTGCCTATTTCGTCATTCCCGAAATCTGGATTTTTCACGATGCTGACCGCGTTGCCAAAGTTGGCAACATGGTCACGACCACCGAGCAGGGTATTCCCGGCGACCCGATCAATGTCGGTCTTGTCGGTTCGAAGGAAGAGGTCATCCGGGCGTTTGCGGCTGCCGGATGGGATCCCGCCGATAAGATTACCTTGCGCACGTCGATCGATATCGGGCTGAGCGTGGTGCTTGATCGGCCTGATCTTGATGCGCCGGTCAGCCCGCTGCTTTTTGAGGGCAGAAAACAGGATCTGGCATTCGAAAAGCCCGTGGGCAAAAGCGCCGACGAACGCAACCATGTTCGTTTCTGGCTGACCGAACAAACCGGCCCGAATGACCGCCCGCACTGGCTAGGCTCGGCAAGTTTTGATCGGGGCGTCGGCTTCAGCCACGATACCGGTCAAATCACGCATCATATCGGCCCTGATGTCGACGCAGAGCGAGACCTTGTCATCAGCGATCTTCTCAAGGCCGGACAACTTTTGTCGAGCTATGAGATCGATGGCATCGGAGCGACCAAAGACGGTCGCAACGGAGGCGGCGATCCCTATTTCACCGACGGAAAGGCTCTCGTCGGTGTGCTTCGAAACCAGTAGCACATCAGCCTGTTGCGCACATTGTTGGTAACAAATGTTGCCATTCTCATCGGCTACGCCCTGCACGAGATCATCCTTGAAGCCGGGATCAATCTTCCGCTGTTCGTCGTCTGCCTGCTGGTCGCCATCGTGATGACGAACAGCGTTCCGTTCCTGGCTCCGAGATTGCCGTGATGTGAGGAGATCGCAATGATCAGCCCCTTTCAGGCCAGGATCTCGGCTGCGAACACCTTCTGGACGATCTGCCAGCGCCCGTTGAGGTAAAAGCACGACAGCAGGTCGGTCACCTCGCGGGGCGGGATCCGCAGGCGGAGCTTGAGCAGCGCCATGTCACTGTTAATGGCGATTGAGAGGATCTGGTCGGCGCGCGCACTGCCGGCATCCTGCGGTGAGGTCAGGCTCCGGACCGCATCAAGCCAGGCGGCAACAGGCGTAACCACCACGCTGTTGCCATCGCCACGCCTGGTGACCAAGGCCGCGGGGTTGAAGATGGTCGCGAACTTGTCGGCGTCCATCGCGTAGGCGGCATCGAAGTAGGTTTTCGTTAAGGCGACCAATTCATCTATGTTTCCCGTCGGGGGCGTGTTCTGCAACGTCATGGTGGTTCCCTTCAACTCTAGTGTCCAGCTGAGTATAAGGATGGGGGCGGCAACGTTTAGTCCGCGCGCACTAATCAGCTTATAAGCTGGGCTAAGCAATCGAGGCGATCATGAAACCTTCCCTTCCGTCTGCCGGAGACTTCAACCAGCTCCGCGCCTTCGTGGCCGTTGCCGGTTCGCTGAACTTCAGCCGGGCGGCCGAGAACCTCGGTGTGTCATCCTCTGCGCTCAGCCAGATGGTCCGAGGGCTCGAGGAGCGGGTCGGGGTCAGCTTGTTCAACCGCACCACCCGCAGCGTCTCCCTGACCGAGGCGGGGGCCAAGCTGTTCGAACGGGTACAGCCCGCCGTGGAAGAACTGGCGGAGGCGCTGGGCGAGACCCGCGAGCGCCGCGCCCGTCCCGCCGGGACCGTGCGGTTGCACTGCTTCCGGGCGGCCGCGGACCTCTACCTGACGCCGATCCTCCGTGACTTCAGCGACGCCTATCCGCAGGTCGTGCTAGACATCACGCTCGACGACGCCGTCGTGAACATCGTGGCCGAAGGCTATGACGTTGCCATCCGCCTCGGGGAGGTGATCGACAAGGACCTCATTGCGGTGAAACTCGGCCCGGACCTACGACAGACCGTGGTCGCCTCGCCCGACTATCTCGCCCGGTGCGGGACGCCGGCTCATCCGCGCGACCTTCTCGCCCATCGCTGTATCGGCTGGCGATGGCCAGGGCAGAAGACGCCATACAAATGGGAGTTCATGGAAAACGGCAAGTGGTTCGAAGTCGCAATCGACGGCCCATTGATCTCCAACATGAAGGACTTCGGGGTGCAGGCGGCCGTCGACGGAGTCGGTGTTGCATTTGCCAGCCAGCAGCTGATCGCGCCCCACATCGCGGAGGGCCGCCTTGTCGCGCTGCTCGAGACCTGGTCCGCCCCCTTCCCCGGCTATCACCTCTGCTATCCGGCGCAACGGCAGATGGCGCCGCCGCTTCGCGCCGTGATCGACGCCATCCGCGGCGGCCCGCGCGAGAGTGACGGCGTCAAGGCAGCGGCGGCGATCGGCGCGGCTGTTCCTCGAGGTCTACGTCTGCAACAGTAACGCAGGGCATCAACAAGAGTTTTGCGAAACCTCGCCGGGACGGACGACCTTCAGCACGAAGGTTGCAGGTATCCCTGTTGCAAGACGCAGAGCATGGCGCTTGGCCTACCCTCATGGCAGCCACGCTCCCGAATGCTCGCCCAGGCGGCTATTACGCCCCGAGCAAGATATTCGAGCTGCACGGCAATCCCAAGGAAACAACGACCGCGCCTCATGCCGATGATCCGCCTGCAGCGCGCGCTGTTTGACGACCTGGAACGTATTACCGGCGTCCACTACGATCTCTGACAGATCCCGCATGAAAAAGATCCTCTCCCCTCTGCGCACTGCCGACGCCCAAGGGTGGCGGAGCCTCCACGAAACAATCGATCAGCATGTCCGTAAGGACGCGTATCTTCCTTGCGGGATGCTGCCCCGCCGGGCGGATGAGGTAGATGCCCGCCGGCGGTGGCGGATAGCGTGTCATGACCGGAACCAGCGCGCCGGAAGCGATATACTCATCGGTTACGCCATCGGGAATCCAGGCTATGCCGACCCCCGCCAGTGCGGCGGCGGCAAGGGCGAGCGCGTTGTCGGCCTTGAAGCGTCCCCGCGGATGAACCGTGATGATCTCGTCTCCGTCGAGGAATTGCCAGGCCTCCGTTCCCTGCATGAGGGCCTCATGGCCGGCGAGCTCCTCCGGCGTCTCGGGGGCGCCATGCCTCCTGATATAATCAGGGCTGGCGACCAGCTTCCCGTAGAGGGGACCGATGCGTCTTGCGACCATGTTGGAATCCTGAAGGAAGCCGACCCGGATTGCACAATCGAAGCCCTCCGCGATGAGATCGACGAAGCGATCGCTGTAGGACGTATGGATGTGCAGTTCGGGATGGCGTTGCGCCATCTGCGCAAGCACATGCGCGAAGTGGCTGGGGCCGAAAGCATGCGGCACGGCAACACGCAGGCGGCCGCGCAGGTCACCGGAAGGCAGGATCGTTTCTTTCGCCACGTCGATCTCGGCACAGACCCTGGCTGCATGGTCCCGAAAGGTGATCCCCGCTTCCGTCAGAGCCGCGCCGCGGGTCGTCCGTGCAAGAAGCTGGACGCCGAGTTCCGCTTCGAGCCGGATGAGCCGCCGGCTGACCATCGATTTGGAAATGCCGAGCCGCCGTGCGGCGGGCGAAACTCCCCCGGCACCGGCAACTTCAACGAATGTCCTGAGATCTTCGATTTCCACGTCAGCGTTCCCCGTTTTGCGACACAGCTTGGCATCAAAGCAGGCTACCGTAACAAAAACAGGAATGACAGTGTCCGCTTCGCAGGCGGCGCCGCTGTCAGCGTATGTCTGCCGGTAAACCGAACTCACACATAAAACGGCAGCAGAGGATATATTCATGACCTTTCGTAATGGCCTTGCCTCGCTTCTTCGCCCTGATGATTCCGTACTCGTTCTGATCGACCACCAGCCCTACCAGCTCGCCAACCTGAACAGCCACGATCCGCACATGGTGGTCAACAATTCTGCGGCACTGGCAAAGGCCGCCAGGGCTTTCGGCGTGCCGACCATCCTGACCAGCGTGGTGGCTGCGCGCGGCGGCCTCATCTTCCCGCAAATCACTGACGTGTTCCCCGGCCAGGAGGTGATCGACCGGACGTTCATCAACACCTGGGAGGACAGGAAGGTGGTGGATGCGGTCAAGGCAACGGGCCGCAAGCAGCTGATCATTGCCGGCCTGTGGACCGAGATCTGCGTCGCGATGCCGGTGATCCAGGCTCTCGGCGAAGGCTGGGACGTGACCGTCATCACCGATGCGTCGGGCGGCACTTCGGTCGAGGCCCATGAGGTCGCGATCCAGCGCATGATCGCAGCCGGTGCGAACATGATGACGTGGCTGGCGCTGGCAGCTGAATGGCAGCGTGACTGGGCCCGGCTGGAGACGGCCGGCGCCATCACCGAGGTGATCAAGGAGCACGCTGCCGGCAGCGGCATCGCATATCTCTGGGAACAGCAGCTCCTCAACACGCCGGTACCGGCCAACGCAGGCTGATGTGAGCGGGGATGACGGGACGTTGGATGAAGCGATACGAAAACGTTCGTCGCTAATCTCGACTCGTCATCCCCTTCAGTTGGACGGGGCGCCTCGCAATCCGATCAGCCCCGGAGACCGAGGTTCAATCAGCGATCCCGGGGATCAGCGACCCCCTGGCTTCAATACGAAACTCTTCCGGGTCCAGGATTCGACCATCCCGGGCTGCAAGCTGGAGCTTCGGCAATGGCTGCCGGTTCAAACTGTCCACGACCGCGTAGTTCAGCTCCCCCTCCGCAAAGCAGTTCTCTTCCCCCCATTGCCAGAGCGCGACAAGGACCACGCTCAGCTGGCGCCCTTTCGGCGTCAGAAGGTAGAGATGGCTCAGTGCGGAGTCAGGGTCCGGCTCCACCGTGAAGATGCCCTCCTCCACGAGCTTTCGCAGGCGAGCCGACAAGATGTTCTTTGCCAGCCCGAGGCTCTTCTGAAACTCCGAAAATCGTCGACGTCCCTTGAAAGCCTCCCGGACGATGAGGAGCGACCACCAATCTCCGACGGCTTGCAGAGAACGCGCGATCCCGCACTGGGCGTCCCCCATGTCAGTTCGCTTGCCCTTCATTTTTCCGCTCCCATCCAAATTACGGTTGCAAAGTTAAACCGAATAGAGAAAGATGTCGATAGGTTTCAAAATTAAACCTGCATGATCACACGAACCGGAGGGCCTTGGAATGACCGACCTATTGGATCTCGCAATTGAAGCTCATGGAGGCTGGGAACGCTGGCAGCAGATCGAGCAACTGCATGCGCACATCAAGGTTGGCGGCGCGATCTGGCATGTGAAGGGCTGGCCGGATGTCTATGCCGATATCCACACCTCGGTTTCCACCCGTCGTCCGCACACCGAATTCACTCCCTTCCTGGAGGAAGGACAGCATTGCGTTTGGGAGCCGGAACGAACGGCGATCGTTGCCGACAGCGGCGAAGTCATTGAGCAGCGCGTCGCAACGCGTTCGTTTTTTGAAGGACACACGATCCCCACGCCCTGGGACCGACAGCACCTGATCTACTTCACCGGCTATGCGATGTGGACCTATCTGACCACACCCTTCCTCTTCAAGCTTCCCGGCTTCATGACGGAAGAGGTCGAGCCGTGGCAGGAAGAGGATGAAATCTGGCGCCGGCTGAAGGTAACATTCCCGCCGACCGTCCCGAGCCATTCCACCGTGCAGACCTTCTATTTCAATTCGGACGGTCTGTTGCGACGCCATGACTATAGCGCCGAAATCATGGGTGGCACCAGGAGCGCCAACTATGCAAGCGACCACCAGGATTTCGCTGGTTTGACGATCCCGACGAAACGCAGGGTTTACGCAACCGATGCGGACAACCGACCCCTCCTCGATCGGGTCGCCGTCTCCATTGATCTGCTCGACATCGGCATCAAGCCGTAGCCCATCCACTCGTGACCGGCGGAATGGGACTCAGCCATCGCGCGCCCTCACCGGCCATGAGGCGGTGTCGTGATCGGGGTGCTGGTTGCTGCTCTCCTTGATCGCCGCGGCCCAGTCGGCGCCGTTGCTTTCGGTCGCTCCGGTATTTTCCATGTCCGTGATCGTTTCGAACCACGCCACCATGTTCTCGGTGCAGGTATTGGCAAGCGGCGAGAAGGCATTCGGATCGTCAAGCGAACCGATCATCAGGTTGGTGCGACCGTTTTCGAGGTGGTGGAAGAACAAGGGCGTGCCGCAATTGGCGCAGAAGCCGCGCTCGACAAGCTCCGAGCTCTTCCAGACATCAGGCTTGCCGCGTGTCCAGGTGAGTGCATCATCGGGCGCGGCGACAAGCGCGGCAAAGATGTTGCCCGAGGCTTTCTGGCACATGCGGCAATGGCAGAGATGCGAATTGTCGAGCATGGCGCTTGCGTGGTAGCGCACGGCACCGCACTGGCAGCCGCCGCTCACTTCCATCTCGATGCGTTTCATCTTTTCTCCTTCAAGAGGCAGGGTGGGCTTCATCTCTTCCAGGTTTTCGTCGTTCGACCATCCAGCGCAGCCGGTTTCTCGAGCCACACCTGCCGGCCTGCCAGCGGCGACTCGCGCCAGCAATCCCATTCCGAGGGAAGGATGCCTCAGGAGTTACAAGGCGCTCCTATGCGAAGCGGGTCGCGGATCGTGCCCGCGCCTTTGCGGCGACTTCCTCGCGGTCGCGTGGCGGTTGGGAAGTCTCCAGCGAATCCAGCAATTCATGGGCGCATCGCGCAATCGACATGACGGCGCTCTCGAACGCGGCCTCGTTGCGTTTCGATGGTTTGTTGGTTCCGCTGAGTTTGCGCACGAACTGAAGCGCCGCATCATGGATTTCTTCGTCCGTCGCTGGCGGATCGAAATTGAACAGGGGTTTGATATTCCGGCACATGCCTTGCTTCCCTTTATCGTCTCTGCGCCAGCGCCGTGGCGTAGGCGTTAAGCTAGTCGCATAGGCGCCAATTGCAACGGACCGGGCGCGCGTGGCCAGCCTCGCGAATGACGGTAAAGGGTCGACACCCGTCATGACCGAGGGAGCGCCGATTGCTGTCATCGTTCACGAGATCGACAACGACGGAACTGCCGTCACGATCGGCCGTTATGCTGCCTCGTAAACACGGAGGAATGCCATGGACGACCTGCAGCAGAGACGTGAGCGCGCCTATCGGATCTGGGTGGAAGAAGGCCGGCCGGAGGGCCGCCATCTCGATCATTGGCGGCGCGCCGGCGAAGAAACCGATGTCGGCGAGGAAGAGGCGGCGGAAACGACCGAGGCCAACGAGAAGGCCAATGACGATTTCAACCGCGACGGCGGCGAGCCCGGATCGGCAGCCGATATCCGCCCTCCGTCAATATCGAGCGCGGACTGACCGCGAAGGCGCTCAAGAGCATCGACCCGAAAACCGGGATCAATCGGGGTCGGCCAGTCCTACTGTAGAAAGCCTCCCTGGGCTTGCCATCGTATCGCCAGCGTTGCCAATCCCCGGACATCCGGGCCCGTGAATGTGCTACATTGGATCGTCGCGTGCTTCTGTTGCGGGAGGGATCGAGAATGCAACGCAAGCTGGCCACGATCATGGTCGGGGATTTCGTCGGCTCCACCACCGCGATGGAATCGGATGAGGAAGGCGCGATTGCCCGGATCGACACTGTGCTCGAGACCGTTCGCATGGTCGTCCAGCGCCATGACGGCCGGGTCTTCGGCACGGCGGGTGATGCCCTGCTCGCCGAATTCGCCAGTCCCGTCAATGCGCTCAGGTCCGCCATCGAGGCGCGCGCCGAGATTGCCGCCCTTCCTGGAGCGAGCGGCGGCGACATGCGGTTCGGCCTCCATCTCGCCGATGTCGTCGTCGTCGGCTCGGACCTGCGCGGCGACGGGGTGAATATCGCCGCGCGCATCGAGGCGTCTGCGCCCCCCGGCGCAATCGAGGTTTCCGGGCTGCTTTACGACCAGGTCCGGCGGATCTCGCCCTGCGGATTCGAAGATATCGGCGAACGGCAGCTGAAGGGAATCCTGGAGCCGATCCGGATCTACCGCGTCACCGAGCTGGTGGACCGTCACGTCTTTCAGTTCGCTCCGACACGATCCGCTCCCAATGCCAGCCAATCCCCCCGGACCAACTCGATCACGGTGGCGCGGTTCGACGTGGCGCCTGGCGCTGTTGCCGATCAATGTTTCCTGGCGGAGGGCATTACCGACGACCTGACGCTCGAACTCAGCCGCCTGAGGGGGTTGTTCGTCAGTTCGCGCTCGGCGGCAACCGCGCTGACGACGAAAGATCCCGTCGAGATCGGCCGCCTTCTCGGCGTCGGCTACGTCATCAGCGGCTCGATCCGGCAGGCGGGCGACGACCTCAGGGTCAACATCGCGCTGACCGAGACCGGAGAGGGTCTCGTCATCTGGTCGGATCGTATCAAGCGTCCGTTTCGCGAATTGCTCGATGTGCTGGACGAGATCATCGCTCGCGTTGCAGCAACCGTGTCCGGACGGATCGAGCAGTCGGAACTTGCAGCAGCGCGGCTGAAGCGCCCGGAGAACATGACGGCCTATGAGTATTACCTGCGCGGTGTGGACCATCACCGCCTGGTTGGCGTGTCGGATATTCACGTGCACGAAGCCATGGCCTGGTTCGAGCGGTCGATGGCCGCCGACCCCGGTTTCGGCCGTCCTTTCGCAATGCATGTCTGCTCATGGAGCAACCTGCCAAGCTTTGACATGCACAAGGCCGAACAGCAGGTGGCACATGCGCTCGCCCTCGACCCGTCCGACCCGGAAGCCCATCGCATCATGGGCGCGATCAAGATGAAATCGGGCGACTTCGTTTCGGCGCGCTACCATCACATTCGTGCCCACGAACTCGCGCCGAACGACGCCTATATTCTCGGCCGCAGCGCGGCGTTCTATGTCTATGCGGGAGAGCCTGAGCGCGCGCTGGAAATGCTTGACCGCGCCGAGACGCTCGATCCCTTCCTGCCGGTCTGGATCACCGAAGAGCGGGTGGCGGCCCTCTACGCGTTGAGCCGTTTCGAAGACATGATACGCGTCGCCCTTACACTGCCCTTCCAGACGAGGCGCAAGTCGCTCTACCAGATTGCTGCGAACATGGCCTGCGGCGACGCCGGAAGGGCTGAATTCCTGGTCCGGCAGGCGCTTTCCCTCGATCCCACCCTGTCGGCGGTCTATATCCGCATGCAGGAGACCTATGAAGACGAGTCGGTCACTGAAACCCTGGTCATGCGCAATTGCGATGCCGGCCTGCCGCTGACGCCGCGCAAGCCCGCAGCCCGGAAGAAATCACTCTTGCTGAGATGATGATCGCGAGAAGCATCCGCACGTCGATTTGAAGAGTTGGAGCGTCCTTCGTGCGTCCGAATGGACACACGGCCCTCTAATGCGTCCGCAATCCCTCATCCTCCGGCTCGGCCATCGGCACGACGATGCCGGAATAGAGCACGGGCGATCCGCTGTGGTCGCGAAAGGCCCGGCCGAATGCCGCAACCATCCGGTACCGCCCGTCCTTGCCCTGGACGCGATAGGTGTTCTGTTGCGCGATATCGGCAACGATGACATCAGAGATCTTCTTTGCCAGATCCGGACGGTCATCGGGATGCACGCGTGCCAGATAGTCTTCCAGCGGCAGGCCATGCACCGTGGCGTCGGGGTCGAGGCCGAAAAGCACGGCCACCGCGCTGTCTGCGAAGACGAGGTTCCTGACGATATCCCAGGTATAGATCCCCGCATCGCAGGCTACTTCATCGAACATATCGAACGAGTGAACGTTTTGCCCAGTCATTGCCTGCATGTTCCCGTCATTTATTTTAGTTAAGACTAATGACTTGCAGGAGAACGTCAAGGCGGGAACTTCCGCCCGCTTATGCAGGCTTGCCATTCCCGCCTCCTCGGCCATTCTTTACTTGTCCAAATCCTTTGCCATCTGCAGGTGATGCTCAAGCGCCGGGCGCGTGTTGGCGGCCCAGGCCTTCAGGTCCGCATTGTCGCCTTCGTCGCCATAGCGCTTGAAGAGATCGACCGCATCCTCATGGGCATCTTCCTGGTCGGAATGATATTGCTTGGTGAAATCCTCGCCCTGCAGGCCTTTGAGCTTGTCGAGCATGGATTGCTGCCCCGATGTCATCGCCTGCGGGATCTTCGCGCTGACCTTGCCGCTGGAAACCAGCGCCTTCAGTTCCTGCGTCGTCTTCTGGTGATCCTTGACCATCTGTTCTGCGAAGGCCTTGGTCGATGCATCGGAGCGCGCGATCGCAAGCTTGCTGGATTCGATCTCGAACATGTCGGATGTCGCCGCTTCCGCCACGAAATCCTCCGTTTTCGGCGCAACGCCGAGCACGGAATTGACACCGGTTTTTTCCGCCGCCGTCTGAGCGAGGACGGGAGATGCGATCAGCACGGCAAGGCCGGCGATGAGGAAAGGCTTCATGATTGTTCTCCTGGTTTGGGGGCGCCGTCAGGCCAACAATTCAGGCGGGCAAAAGTTCCTCCCGCCCGCCGGTCCCGGTAATTTCCGCGATCAGCCGAGTCCCTCTTCGGCAAGCGCCCTGATCACGGAGGGCAGCGCCCGCATGTGGTCGAAAGATCTGGCGAGCGCCTCCGGCAGCTCGACGCCGCTCCTGGGTGCGACCATCAGGACCCAGAACAGGTAGCAGTCGGCAATCGTCATCTCGTCGCTGACAAGGAATGTCTTATCGCCCATCTGGTCGGCAAGGATGGCGAAGGCCTGCGCCAGCTTTCCGCGGGCGCGCTCCTTCTCTGGCTCCGGGAAATCCCTGAAGAAGGGCTGGTAGCGCGAATGGATCTCCGACGACATGAAGGCAAGCGCCTCGAGCACCCGCCATCGAAGAATGCCATCTCCAGGCAGAAGCTTGCCGCTCTTCTCGGCGATATAGTTCAGGATGACCTGGTTCTCGGTCAGGACCGTTCCGTCTTCCAGTTCGAGCGTCGGAATATAACCCTTCGGATTGATCGACAGGAAATCGCGGCCATCCCCGGTCCTCTTGCCATGATCGATGCTGATCAACCGGTAGGAAAGCCCGGTTTCGATGAGCGCGATGTGATCGGCAAGGCTGCAGGCGCCCGGATAATAGATGAGGTTCATGGTGGTCTCCTGGTGGTGACCCATCTCCGGGGAGACAAGGTCTCTATTGTTGACCACAGCCACTTATGGGACCTAAAATCGTCCGTCAAAAGCATATCTTTGGGAGCAGGTCAGATGGATGTGACTGCCAGGCCGACAGCGGCCGACTGCAAGGGTGTCAGCGAAATCCTGAACCGGGTCGGCGACAAATGGACCATCCAGGTGGTCGTCGTACTCCGGCGGGGAGCGCTGCGGTTCAACGGGCTCAAACGGCAGGTGAGCGGGATTTCGCAGCAGATGCTGACGCGGACGCTCAAGACGCTGGAACGCGACGGCATGATTGCAAGAACCGTTCACCCCAGCACGCCGCCGCAGGTCGAATATACGCTGACGCCGCTCGGGCATTCGCTCTCGGAAACGGTGCGCCACCTCGCCGACTGGGCGGCTGAAAACAGGGGAAATATCGAGGACAACCGCCTGCGCTACGACACGGATCACGCATAAGACGATCCGCGTCGTCCGGACGCTAAAACCGCAAGATCGGTCGAGCGCGTCATGTCTGCCTGCCTTTAGTTGGTGCTGCCACGGAGAATACGGAACGATGAAGGCAGCGCTTCGAAACTACCATGCCCGGATGCAGCGGGTGCTGGATCACATAGACCGGCATCTGGACGACGATCTGGACCTCGACGCGCTGAGCAGCATCGCGGCCTTCTCGAAGTTTCACTTTCACCGGCAGTTCTCGGCGACCTTCGGCTTGTCGGTGCATCGCTATGTCCAGCTTGCCCGGTTGAAGCGCGCTTCACACCGGCTGGCCGCCAAGGGCGACCAGAGCGTCACCGACATAGCAATGGATGCCGGCTACGGTGCACCGGATGCCTTCGCCCGCGCCTTCAGGCAACGGTTCGGGCAATCGCCTTCGTCGTTCCGGAAATCGCCCGACTGGGTTCCGTGGCTTGCGGCCTTCAGGCCTCTCGAAAACGCAAGGAGCAAGCTCATGCAGATAATCTATGAAGAAGAAGACGTGACGATCCGCGATGTGCCCGCCACGCCGGTGGCGATCCTGGAGCATCGGGGCGACCGGGCAACACTTGGCGCCACCATCGAGCGCTTCATCGCCTGGCGCAAGGCCTTCGGCCTGTCACCCGAGACCAGCCCCACCTTCAATATCTTCCGGTCCCCG
This sequence comes from Rhizobium sp. 05L429, assembly GCF_056397645.1. NCBI lineage: Bacteria > Pseudomonadati > Pseudomonadota > Alphaproteobacteria > Hyphomicrobiales > Rhizobiaceae > Rhizobium > Rhizobium sp. 05L429. The sequence goes on from NZ_JBFTNV010000004.1 coordinate 261,409, forward strand.
AGGACACCCGCGATCCCCGCCGATTACAGCATGGACCTGTGTGTCGGGACGGACAGGCCGATCGAAGCCGATGACGAGGTGATGAAGTCAGGCGTGATCCCGGCCGGACGCTGCGCGGTCATCCGCGTCGTCAACGATACCCACAATCTGGAACCCGCAGCGCTCTACCTCTACCGCGACTGGCTACCGGCCAGCGGCGAGGAAGCGCGCGATTTCCCGATCTATTGCCAGCGGCATTTTTCCTTCCTCCCTGATGTGCCGGTCCATGAGGTCGTCGTGGATCTTTTTCTGCCGCTGAAATAGCGCTGCGACGGCGGCCTGTCCCTACCGTCGCCGGGAAAGGGACGGGCCGCCATCCACCCGGCCTTATGGGTTCACGACGGCTTCGCTGACCGGACGACGGCCCCTGAGCAAAAGCAGGACGAGGATGGCGGTGCAGGAGCAAAGCAGGCAGAGGATCAGCACCGCCCTGCTCCCGAGATTGGTCATCAGGGAAATCAGCACCGGAGGAGAGATTGCAGAGATCCAGTTCAATGGCAGGGCGATCCGCGAAAGCGCCTTTGCAAACTCGCCCTTGTCATAGAAGACAAGCGGAATGGTCGACCTTGCGACGGCGAGCGCCCCGCTGCCGATGCCATAGAGGAGCAGGAAAACGGCGATGGCCGCCGGCGAGCCCTGAGCGCCGAAGAGAATGACCAGCGATCCGCACAGGATTGCCGATGAGGCGACCCCTATCGTTACGCCGTCCCACCGTTTTTCCGTGACGATATTGAGCCCCCGGGCACAGATCTGCACGATGCCGAGCGCCGAGCCATAGCCAAGTGCCTGCGTCGGGCTCAGGCCCTCGGCCTTCAGGAGCTCGATCAGAATGGAGCTGAAACCGAAGGTGATGAAGGCATTGAGCGCGATGGCAGCGACGATCAGATAGAACGTCCGGTCATAGGATCTTCCCGAACCCCTGGATGTCGTCGCCTTGGTAACGGCTGCGGCTTTGCTCCTTGCCGGCAGGCCGAAGATGTAGAGCGGCAGGCAGACCGTGATCATGACGACGGCATAGACTTCGCACGCGCCGCGCCATCCGATTTCTCCCGACAGGAACGATGTGAGAGGCCAGAAAACCGTGCCGAACAGGCCGGAGACCAGCGCCAGGCTCGCAATCGCCCGCGCCGCATTGCGGCCGGCGATCTCGTTGAGAAGGATGTGTGCCGGCGTGGTGAGACTGGCGCTTCCTGCCGCGCCGAGTACCAGCCAGCCAAGGAAATAAGTGACGGGCGAATGCGACAATGACACGAGCGCCAGGCCGAAAGCCGACATGATCGTTCCGCCGATCATGACCGGACGCGCCCCGATGCTGGTAAAAAGGCGCGAGAGGAACGGCGCGCAGGCACCCATCGTCACGTAGAAAACGGTGGTTCCCGCAAACACCGTCGATATGTCGATGTTGAGATCCGCCGCCATGTCCCGGCTGACGACCGCCGGGAAACTGACCGCGCCCCACCCTATCAACTGGGCGACCGAGAGCACGACCAAGGGCAACAATAGACGCGTCTCTGATCCGGGCCTGTCCATGAATCTATTCCTGATTTGCAATTGCAAATCACTAGCAAGTATGCTGCATCAGTTTTATGACAGCGGGCTTCCCCTGCGGTGACGGGTATCGGGTCGATCTCCCGGCTCGGGTTGATTATCGGCGCCGTACGCCCCATTCAGCTTTCCTGACTGCTCGCCTTCCCTTACAATCCCCTTCCGGATGCAGGGGATTTCACCATGAGCGAAGACGCTTTCAACATGTCGATCCGCAAGTTCCTGAAGGAAGTCGGCGTGACCTCGCAGCGCAAGATCGAGGAGACGGTGCGCGACGGGCAGATCGGCGGCAAAAAACTGAAGGTCCGCATGACGCTGACGGCCGAAGGCACCGGCCTCAACCACGTGGTGGACGGCGAAATCGATCTTCCGTAGGCAGGCTAAGTGATCAGGCGGCGCTTCCGACGCAACCAAAGCAGCGCGGCGGTGCCTGCGTCAACCGCTTTGCAGCGCCGCCTGTCCTGGCGGACGCACCAGGGTCGCCAGCACACCGGGCTCGTTTCCCCTGGCGCAATGATCCCTCGTGCGGGCCATCAATAATAGGGCGAGACGCAAGCCTGTCGCGGACCGTAATAGGGCTGGAACGTGTCGTCGTAAGCCCTGTAGGACCGGTAACGCGCAAAGCACCAGCGCGTATGTGCATTGCCGCCATAATAGGCCCGGCGGTAAGTGCGTGGCGCATAATAGCGTGGCGCATAATATCGCGGAGCGTAATAGGTCGAGCCGTAGTAGCCCCGGTCGTAGTAGCCCTGATCGTAATAACCAGAACCATAATATCTGGGCTGCGCCAGCATTCCGCCGATGATTGCGCCTGCGGCCAGGCCGCCGAGCGCCAAACCCCAACCGTCACCACCATGGTGGCGATAGTATCCGCCGCGATAGCCGCCGTAATAGCCGCCGTAACCACGGTAGCGCACGGGCTGGGCCTGAAGCGCCTCGACTTCGGGGGCGACAATGGTGGGAAATGCAACGGCCGGCGGCGCGCTCGTCAGCGCCGCGACCACCGACAGGGCAACGATTGCTAGCCTCTTCATGGCTTCACCTTTCCGTCTAAATGGCAGCCGATCATTATAGCGCGGAAAAGACGGCGTGGCACTTTATTTCCCGGCCGGCGATGGTGTTCCCGGAGGGGTCGACCTTGGCCGCCATTTCTCCCGCCGCGGTCGATCTGCCCCTGCGCGGCTTGCCGCAACTCTTCCACCTGCGACCGCTGGCCTGACCCGTCTGCCCTCACCCGCTCCCCTAACCCGAATGCAGCATTGACTGTCTGCCGCTCCGGCATAGATTCATCGGCGGGTCGATCTATCGGGCTGGGGCTGGCGCATCTTGAGGAGGGTGTCATGCAGAAAACCGATATGCAGCAACCTGACATGCAGAAAGTCGATGCACTCGTCGGTCGCCTGGTGGGCGATCTCGGGGCCGGCGTATCAGGCGTTCTCGTCGTGCTCGGCGATCATCTCGGCCTGTTCAAGGCGATGATGGACGGGCGGGCGCGATCCTCGATGGAGCTTGCGGAAACGACGAGCCTCACCGAGCGCAATGTGCGCGAATGGCTGGCCGCCATGGCAGCTGCCGATTACATCACCTATCACGAAGCCTCGAACAAATTCGCCATGACGCCGGAGCAGGCGCTGGTTTTCGCCAATGAGGACAGCCCCGCCTTCTTCGGCGGCGCCTTCGAAATCGTGCAGTCCATGTGGATGGACGAGCCGAAGGTGGAGGAAGCCTTCCGCACGGGGCGCGGTCTTGGCTGGCATGAACACAGCACCTGCCTTTTCCGCGGCACGGAGCGCTTCTTCCGGCCGGGCTATAACAGCCATCTGGTGACAGAGTGGATTCCCGCGCTGAAGGGCATGAAGGAAAAGCTGGAACGCGGGGCGGAAGTCGCCGATGTCGGCTGCGGCCACGGCGCCTCGACGATCCTGATGGCCCAGGCCTTCCCGAAATCGCATTTCCACGGCTTCGACTATCACGGTCCGTCGATCGACCGGGCAAAGCGCGCCGCAAAGGAGGCGGGTGTCGCCGACCGGGTGACCTTCAGCAAGGCATCGGCCAAGGATTTTCCGGCCGGCAACTATGATCTGGTCGCCATGTTCGACTGCCTGCACGACATGGGCGACCCTGTCGGGGCCGGCCGCCATATCCGCGAGACGATGAAAAAGGACGGCACCTGGATGATCGTCGAACCCTTCGCCCATGACGGGCTGAAGGACAATCTCAACCCCGTCGGCCGCGTCTATTACGGCGCCTCGACGATGATCTGCACGCCCGCCTCCATGGCCCAGGAGGTCGGCCTCGGGCTTGGCGCGCAGGCAGGCGAGATGAAACTGCGCAAGGTGGCGCTCGATGCGGGATATCACCACTTCCGCCGCTCGAGTGAAACGCCGTTCAACATGATCTTCGAGGTGCGGGCCTGAGTCGGTTTGGGTGAGGTGTGGAGACGCAGCCGATTGCTGCGAAAAACCCCTCCCCAACCCCTCCCCACAAGGGGGAGGGACTAACCTAAGGCACTGCCTCGCCCTCCCCGAAACGTCGAAGATTTAGAAAGCGGGCGCGGCACGTTAAGCCCCTCCCCCTTGTGGGGAGGGGTTTGGGGCGGGGTCTTTTTGCAGCCCCTGACAGCGAGTATGTTGAGGCCTCGGCAGATCGGTCATTTGCAGTTTTGGCAAATCGGGATGGGCTTCGTGTGACAAATTTGTCCCGAGAAAGCCCTGCCGGACATCTCCCCTACAAGGGGGAGATCGACAAGTGGCGTGACCTTCAAGTCACTTTGTCGTCACGCCAAGTTGCAACGTTGATTGCTTGGGGAAGTCGGTACGCCCAGCCAATCTCCCTCCTTGTGGGGGAGATGTCCGGCAGGACAGAGGGGGTGGCCACACGGCACAACGCAAAAGTGGCGGAGCTCAGAGCGGCTTATACCGCGACAGGCCAACGGCCAAACACAAAAAGCGGCGCCCAAAGAGCACCGCTTCAAAATCATCAATCACACGAAGCCACAGCAAGGCGAGGCCAAAAGGCCTCTATCCCTTTTTCGGCGCCCTGGTCTTCTTTACCGGCGCCTCGGGGGCGGGCTGGGCGAGCCTCAGCGCGCGCAGCTTTTCCGTCTTCTTCTGTCGGGCGACAGCTTCGCTTTCGAGGATGTCCCTGGCGACAGACGTCGTCTGCTCGGCCTTCGCCTGCGGCGAAAGCTTTTCGGGCTTGAAGAACGTGTCTTTCGTCTCGGTCATGTTTCCTCCTTCTCGATGGATTCGGAAACCGGGAAAACGTCAGCGACCGCCGCGGGCGGGCATCACCTTCTTCTTCGGTGCCGGGAGCAGGCCTTCGCGCTGCGCCTGCTTGCGGGCGAGCTTGCGGGCGCGGCGGATGGCTTCGCCCTTTTCGCGGGCGCGCTTTTCCGACGGCTTTTCATAGGCGCTGCGTTCCTTCATTTCGCGGAACACACCTTCGCGCTGCAGCTTCTTCTTCAGAACGCGCAGTGCCTGATCGACATTGTTGTCTCGGACGAGTACCTGCAAGTTTTCTCCTTAATCAGCGTTGCTGCTGTTATTTCCTGATGCGGATCGAATTCGAATTGATCCAGCTCGATTTCGAACTCTCGGTAGCCGCTCGCGCTTCGGAAGGCAAGGGCGGTGAATGCGATGCGAGCACGTCTATATCATCCTGACGGATGCTGCGCTCGAAATTCTCGTTCTGGAACCGGACGCGATAATGGACGAAGCCTTGCGCGGCCGGCATGACGGACAGAATGTTGCCGGAGCCCGAAGGCTGGACACTGCCGAGAACGCCATGCTTGAGCATGATGGTATCACCAGGTCGATAACGACGGTTTACCATATCGTTCTCCACATGAAATCAAAATAAAAGGCCGGGACTGCTCCCGACCTTCCCCGGCCAGTTCCTGGCCTCAGTCATCGCCTTTGCGCGCCAGTACATCCGTGGTCGCGCAAAGTCGTGACAATTTCTTAGGCAGCGCGGAGGTTGTCGGCAGAGCTCTTGCCCGAACGACGGTCCTGCACGATGTCGTAGGTAACCTTCTGTCCGTCTGCGAGCGAGCGCAAGCCTGCGCGTTCAACTGCAGAAATATGGACGAAAACGTCGGTGCCGCCGTTATCCGGCTGGATAAAACCGAAACCCTTGGTGGCGTTGAACCACTTGACTGTACCTGTATTCATAACGATCTCCTTTCAAAGCAACCGTTGAAGTTCCCCGCGATACCCTGCGGGATTGGGTCGATTATTTGGAAGGAAATCTGACGAGAGCGCAAGGCTCTTCAACGACGTCACAAGCAATGGTCGATTTGCGTAATATACGGTCAATTTTAAATTTGGCAACAGAAATCAACGGAAAGGCTTAAAATCGCCGACAAGTTCCGCCCGTAAACGGCTGATTTGGCGTTAGAATACCATTTGCGCGGCCGGCGGCCGGTAGCCTCGCTGAAAGGCTGAAAGCCGCGCCGTTGTGTGGTGGCTCACGCCCCCCTGTCCTGCCCGACAGCTCCTCCAAAGGGAGGCAGATTCGCAAGTCGCGGAAAGCGGCCGCTCATATCCGGATAAAATGCGTGCTCAGCCCGCAGACTTCATCACCCGTTGAGGATATGGCCTTGGGGCCTGCCTGGATGTAATAGGAATCTCAGCCCCCGAGGCGCCGGCATCGATACGGCGCTTTCGATCGAGGCGAATCGAAAGCCCACTGGAACCACATATGGCGACGAAGCCGGTTGAACATGCAGTAAAGATCCGCCCTGCCACATCGGGCGACATGGAAATTCTCGGCGGCTTCGGCGCCCTGCTCGTCGCGCTGCATCACGAACTGGACGCCAGGCGCTTCATCGAGGCGGCAAAAAGCACGCCGGCGCGATACGGGCAGTTCCTCGAAAGCCAGCTCGCGCGACCAGAGGTGATCGTGATCGTCGCCGAAGAGGACGGCGCGCTGCTCGGCTATGCCTATGCGGTCTCGGAAGGCTTCGACTATATGTCCCTTCGCGGGCCGGCAGGCGTCATCCACGATCTCTTCGTCGATCCGGCGCGCCGCCGCGAAGGCGTCGGCAAAATGCTGCTGGAAGCGGCGATGGCCGGCTTGAAATCCCTCGGCGCCGAACGCTTCGTGCTCTCCACCGCCTACCGCAACGACATCGCCCGCAGCCTGTTCGCCGCCATGGGATTCCGCCCGACGATGGTCGAGATGACGCGCGAAGCGGATGAGGCCGGCTAAAGGGGCCGCAGACAGGCAGTTTCACTGGTTTACCGCTATGATGCGGAGGTTCGCCTCGCCGCAGCCGCCCCAAGCCGCAGCTTCTCGATCTCCGCAGCGGCCTCGCCGACGTTGTGCACACCCAGAAATGCCAGCTTTACAACCTTGTCGTCATCGACAGTTTCCCGGCGGAACGTGATCGATCCGGCACCATCACGTCCCTGCGTGAGCTCCACGGCATTGATGGCCGAGGGAGCGATCGTCGTCACCTGTTTGCGCCTGAGGTCTTTGACGATCAACAGCCTGTGGTCAGTGACCGCATAAACCGTGCGACGCGTCACCAGTACCGCCCGAATTCCATGTAGAACGCTCAGAAGACCAAATCCGAAGAACAAGAGGCCGAAAAACACACCCACAGGACCCTTGGGTGCATCCGACAGCATGTAATCGTTGAGAGAGGGGAATAAAAATCCCGTGCCGACGCCGGCAGTCAATAGTCCCACCCAGAATTGCCCCTGCTCGATGGCTGCAGTTGCCCGCATATTGGGCCGCCCTTTCCAGAGGATGATCTCCCCTGGGCGAAGCTCTTTCCTGAGCGCGCCATCTGCATCCCAAAATCTGGAAGCCATTGCCTGTGCCCTGCTCCTAGCGGCCGAGAGCTTCAATTTCGCGCTTCCTTAAAAGCCCGCTTCAGCAGAGGTCCGGAGTGGCAACAAATCCATTCGCGACATCCCTCTTGCGTGTCGCTATTGGTTATCCGACTCTGGCATAGAGTCAATTCTGAATTGAAGAATAGTGTCCGCCCGAACACCCGGAAATTCGCCGCAGCGAAGCAGGACAAGCGGCTGTTGCCGCTAGGGATAGCCCTGCCCCACAACGTCTTCAGAAGGATCAGGCGACGGCTTGTTCTGCCATCGACCCGCCACTTTCTGCAATCATGCCTAGAAGCGGCCGGGGTGGATGGTGCTGTCTTTCAAATGGGGATTTCGATGAAGTCATGTCATGTCGCAGCCGCAATTCTTGCATCGCTTTTCCTGGGGCTCACAGCCTCGCAGGCCGCCGCCTGCAGCTGCAAGGAAATGTCCGAAAAGGAGAAATTCTCCAGCGCCGACCTCGTTGTGAAAGGCCGCATGAAGCTCGTGACCTACGGTGTCCCGCTGCCGGTTTCGCAGGGCGATGAGCCGCCGCCCCGGATGACGCGCGGCGATTTCGAGGTCGACAAGGTCCTGAAGGGCAAGCTCAAGGACAAGACCCTGCCTATCTATACCGGCACCGGCATGGGCGATTGCGGCCGGCTCGACGCTTTCCTGGGCGCCGCCGTCTATTACGAATCCGATAAATTCGCCGTCTGGGAATTTGGCCTGTCGAAGATCGAACATGGCGGGCAGACCGTCTATTTCACTTCGATCTGCGAGTACATCAAGGCCCCAAACCAGAAGGAAGAGTGAGCCCTCGGCTCTCGCCGGTATCCGGCTACCGGACCCCCTGTGCCCTATATGCGCCATCGCGAATAAAATTGTGCAGTGCGGCTCTCCCGGCTTGCCCTTGCCTTCGGTTGACGGTTTTTGGGAACTTCCGGCTGCAGGGAGGATTCATAGGATGAAGCACCCCTCGCCCCTTCCCCGCATGGCAGGAGTGGACCATGGCAAAGGCAACTGAGTTCAAGACCATCAGGGCGCTCGCCATCGCGCTCTGCGCCGCCCTGCTTTTCAGCGGCGCCGCCAAGTGGCCGACCTTGCCGAGCTCGGGCTTTCTGACCGGCCGGGGCGCAGCACCCGAAGATGTCGACAACGGAACCGCGATCTTTGCTGCCGGGCAGGATGACCTCAGCTATGGAAAGCCGATCAATATCGAAATCCCGCAATACGGCTATTTCCGGCAGGACGATAAATACGTCATCATCCTGCAGGCCGAGAAATATGACGGGAAAAGCATCATCGGCGCTGAGACATTCGATGGCGAGAAGGTTGTCGGGCTGCTCGACGAGTTCGAACTGCTGGGGGTTCACGCCCGGTAACCTCCTGCGCTTCGCTATGCATCCGGCTGCGGCGGCGTCCAGCCGGTCTCGGCCGCCCATGACAGGTGCGCCGCCGGCATCGGCATTCAGACGGCGGCCGGGGTGGCGCGCAAAAAAAGAGGCTCGTCGGGAGAGACGGCCTCGAAGTTGCGTCAATTTGGCCCAGCTCCACAGGGCCGACCTCACCCTAGCCGTTAGCCTGATAACCGCCACCCCCAATCGGGTGATATTTGACGGGATTGAGAAGATTTTCGGGAAAAGTCAGGGGATTCAAGGGGGCTTCCGTGACGTGAGCCTCGGCGGGTGGCGCAGTTCCGCCGCAACCGTCATTTCCTTGTCCTTGCGGCAGCTCGAGGGATACTCATTGGGTGAAGGTGATGAAGCATGCGCCGTGTGGCACCCCCCTCTGCCCTGCCTGTCATCTCCCTGTCCTCAGCCACGGCAGCAGACCGATCAGGGCTGGCAACTTCGCGGGCGGGCTCGCCCGACAGGAAGCCCCGATTACGCCCAAAGCGGGCGCCCGACGGCTCACCTGCCGCGTCTGTTTTCCCGACATGATTGCGCCGGATTCTAAGCGCTACGATCAAGCATTGCGGTCACAGCGAGCGGTCAACAGGATTTGGGGGCTTCCAATGCAACGCAGGTTGTCGGCTATCCTCTCGGCTGACATCGTCGGCTACTCACGTTTGATGGAGATCGATGATATCAGCACGCTAAGCCGCCTCAAGGTGCTGCAGCGTGATCTGGTCGACCCCTGTATTGCCACGCACAAAGGCCGGATCGTCAAGCTGATGGGCGATGGGATGCTGGTGGAGTTCACCAGCGCCGTCGATGCCGTAAGATGCGCAACCGAGGTTCAGCGCAGGATGGCCGGGGCCGAACCCCGGGAGGCCCAGGACCGCCGTCTCGTCTATCGCATCGGGATCAATCTCGGCTACATCATCGTCGATGGCGAGGACATCCATGGTGATGGGGTCAATGTCGCGACGCGCCTGCAATCTCTTGCCGATCCCGGCGCAGTCGCGATCGCCGGCATCGTGCGCGAGCACATCGACAGCGCTTTGGGGATCGACTTCGAGGATTTCGGCCAGCATTCCGTGAAGAACCTCGAGCGGCCGGTGCAAGTCCATATGGCGCGCTTCAGGCACCGGCAGGATTCATCGCCGACGCAGCCCGAAGCAGCGGCGACCGCCACTGAGCGCGAAGTGGCGTCGATCGCGGTGCTGCCGTTCACCAATATGAGCGGGGATCCGGAGCAGGAATATTTCAGTGACGGCATCACCGAAGACATCATCACCGATCTTGCCAAAGTGTCCGCGCTCAGCGTCGTCGCCCGCAATTCGAGCTTCATCTACAAAGGCCGCTCCGTGGACGTGAAGCAGGTGGGCCGCGAACTCGGCGTGCGCTACGTGCTGGAAGGCAGCGTGCGCAAGGCCGAAACCAGAGTGCGCATTGCCGCCCAGCTCATCAATGGAACGGATGGTCGGCACGTATGGGCGGAGCGGTACGACCGCGACCTTGAGGATATCTTCGCGCTGCAGGACGAGATCTCCAAACACATTGTTGACGCGCTCAAGGTGCGGATTCTCGCAAGGGAGCTCGAGATCATCACCAGGCGGGGAACCGACGATCCGCAGGCCTATCAAATTTATCTGATGGGACGATCATTCTTCAACCGCGGACACGAATCGAAGAACATACAGGCAGCCCGGTCTCTGTTCGCGAAGGCCATCGACATCGATCCGCTCTATGCGCGGGCCTATGCCGGATTGGCCGACTGCGATTCCTATCTCCTGCTCGCCAACGATCCGACTGCGACATACGACAACGTCATAGACAATGCCGACCGGGCCCTGCGGCTCGATCCCGATCTCGCCGACGCCCATGCATCGCGGGGCATCGCAATGTTTACCAAGGGCCTGCGCGCCGAGGCGGAAACCGAATTCGAGCGCGCTCTGGAACGAGACCCGACCTCCTACGAGGCAAACTTCTTCTATGCGCGCAATTGCCACGCGCAGGGCCAGTTCGAAAGGGCGCGCGGCCTGTACGAGCGCACCATCGCCCTGAAGCCGGATGACTACCGCGCCTGGGACCAGTTGCGAGCGGTCCATGTCTCCCTTGGACACCATCAGGAGGCGATACAGTCCGCGCAGGAATGCCTCCGGCTGATGGAAGGAGAGATCGCCGCACATCCCGACGAGCCGATCCTTCTGTGCTACGGCGGCTGTCTGCTGGCGGATCTGGGCGAGATGGAGCGTGGGGCGTCCTGGGCATCCCGCGCCGCCGCAATCGCCGGTGACGATCTCAGAGTGCTCTATAATCTCGCTTGCTGCTACGCGAAGCTCGGCATGCCCTCGGAGGCCATCGCCTGCCTTGAACGGCAGGCGTCGGGATCGCCGACCTATCTCGCGTCGGTCACAGCCTGGATGAAAAAAGACAGCGACCTGGACCCCCTGCGAAACCACCCGCATTACCAGGCTCTCGCCGACCGGCTGGACGCTCAGCTCGCGGCAGGGAAGGCTTGATATCCAAGCAGTCAGAGCTGCCGCAAACGTCAATCTGATCCTCGCCCTCGCCTTCTTGCGCCCTCATGGCTACAAGTCCCGAGCAATGACGCCATCAGGAGATACCATGCCTCGCGCCATGTTCGCCTTCATCCTGCTTCTTGCCGGCACCCTCACCGCTGGAGCACAGGCCCCGGATGCGGCCGGGTCATCCACTCCTGATCAGCCCTGTGCGCGCGAGACCTTCGAAGGCACCGCCTATATCGTCTGCCGCGTCGATCCGGCAAAGGCCGATCTTCGCCTGTTCTGGAAGGATGCCGCGGACAAGCCCTATCGCAGCTTTTCAGGTGTCGCCGACGCCGTCACCAGCCAGGGACATCGGCTCGTCTTTGCTATGAATGCCGGCATGTACCGTGAGGATTTTTCGCCGATCGGGCTTTATGTCGAGGATGGCATGGCGCTGGTGCCGGCCAACAGCGATGCGCCGCCGAAAACATCCGGCCCGGTGCCGAACTTCTACAAGAAGCCGAACGGCATCTTCTATCTCGATGAGACCGGCCCGCATATCATGCCCACCGAGGACTTCCTGAAGCAGCAGCCGGAAGTGCGGCTCGCCACGCAATCCGGCCCGATGCTGGTCATCGACAACGGGATCAACCCGATCTTCATACCAGGCTCGACCGACCGCACGCGCCGCAATGGCGTGGGCATCTGCGCAGATGGCACGCTGCGCTTCGTCATCAGCGAGGACCGGGTGAATTTCCACGATTTCGCCCGGCTCTTCCGCGACGACCTCAAATGCCCCGATGCGCTCTTCCTCGATGGCGGTCGCGGCACCGGGCTTTACAATCCGGTCCTTCGCCGCAACGACACGTCCTGGCATGGCGGCTACGGGCCGATCTTCGGGCTGGTGGGGGAGAAAGAGGACTAGATCCTGGATCCGGCGTGCGCCCCGTCAGGCAGGCTGCATGGCCATCAGCTGCCGTGTGTCGACGATCTCGGCGAAATCGGATTCCAGATGTGCCATCGTCACGTCGAAGATGGTGCGGGCCGATAGATCTGCGGATGGCAGGTCGAAGCCGAGCACGGCGTCGCTGACGACGCTCATCTTGAAGCCGAGATCGGACCCGGCGCGCACGGTGGTATTGACGCAGAAGCCGGCGACCGCGCCTGTCACCACCAGATCCGTTATGCCGACCTCGCGCAGATAACCTTCCAGCTCGGTGGAGGCAAAGGCCGATGACGTGGATTTGATGAAGACCGGTTCGTTCTCCCGCGCTTCCGCGCAGGACATAGGCCGGTATCCCGGCGCATTTTCATTCAGCGGCGAGTTCTCGTCGGCATCGCGATGGCGGATATGGATGACGGGCTTGCGGGCGGCGCGAAAGGCGGCGGCAAGGGCTGCGATCTTCTCTGCTGCCTCGCCATTCACACGCCCGCGCCCGGCGTCGAGCCGCTCCTGCATGACCATCTGCATATCGATGATGAGGAGTGCAGTCGTCATGGTCCGGGTTCTTCTCCGCGCTTGAAGGGCTCTCGGCAAATCCTAGCATTTGCCGCTGGCCAAGTCGCTTGCAAAACAGGGCAACAGGCCCGACGGGTCATCACTTCTGCGCCAGTAGCATCACTTCTGCGCCAGTAGCATCATTTCTGCCCGCATTGCATGGGCTGGATGGTGACGCGAACTGCGGGCGTTGACTGGTTCGTCAATGTCCGCGCTGGTCCGGCCATGCAATCCGCCAAGTGAAGTCGCCATGCACATGAGATACGCCACCGACCAGCGGGTCATCAAACCTCTTTTCGTTGCGGCGGCATTTGGGCAGGGTCGGATGGGATCTCGAGTGTACGAATTCACGACGCAAACAACTGTGGAGGACATCCAGTTTCCAGAGGGCGCGATCGTCTTCGCGGACCCTGTATTTCCTCGACTAGGGGCAGCCGACTGCGCTGCTGTTGTCGGGCGACAGCATCTGACTTGCCTAGCATCAGCGGATGCGGCGCCACTGACCGCGTCTCGTTGGAACTTCCAAAACAATAACAGGAGTCAATCACCAATGTCGCATATCGAAAGCCAGCTGCAACGGTTTGGACTAGAACTTCCGGCGCCGATCCTGCTTCCGCCTGACGTGAAACTCTCCTTCCCCTGGGTCCGCATTTCGGGGTCAAAGGCTTATATTTCCGGACACGGGCCGCTCAATTCAGACGGCTCGATAGCCCGACCGCTCGGAAAGGTGGGGAAAGATCTGTCGTTGGAAGAAGGCTACCATGCCGCTCGCCTGACCGCGCTGGCAATGTTAGCCAGCCTGAAAGTTGCGTTGGGTGATCTGGACCGGGTGGACAGCTGGCTTCGCGTCTTTGGCATGGTGAATACAGATTCCTCCTTCAACTCGTATCCACTCGTTATCAATGGCTTCAGCGACCTTATCGCAGAGGTTTACGGCAGCGAACGCGGATCCCACGCCCGCTCCGCGATAGGCGTGGCAGGCCTGCCGTTTGATCTTCCCGTCGAGATTGAAGCTGAGGTTCTTATACGGCCTTAGCGACGGCCTGGACGTCAGCCTGGTCAAGATCAGTCAGCGGCGTCTGATCAGGAAATTCCCCTGGCCTCGGGCGGCCGTCAGCGCGCCGAGTTGCTCGATAACGGCCGGGTGACAGGCCGTGGTGCCGATGGAACAACTTCGAGAACGCCGCGGCGGTTTCGTAGCCGACGCGGCTTGCGATCCGGGCAATCCCCTCATCGCTTGATTCCAGTAGAAACGCAGCCTCCGACATCCGGCGCGCGATCAGATAGCGCTGCATGGACTGGCCGACGAGCCTGGTGAAGCGAGCCGAAAACACCGAGCGGCCGAGCCCCACGCGGTGTGCGAGGTCGCGAAGTGTCCAGGGCAGATCCGGTCGGTCGTGGATCAACTCGAGCGCCCGTCCAATATACGGGTCCGCCATCGCCCCAAGCCATCCGCCTTCTCCTGGCCCGAGAGATTTGATCCAGCTTCGCAACACCTCGACGAAGAGCACCTCTGTCATTCGCGAGAGCGCGACGCGTTGGCCGGGACGTTCAAGCGCCGACTCGCTCACCATGCGTCGCAGGATAGCCTCGAGCCAATCACCGTCGATCGTCGGCTTCAGGAGGAGTACGGGCGGAAGCAGTTCCATCAGGCTACCGCGCGAGGGCCACGATAGAATGAAATTGCCACAGATCATCGTCGAGAGCGGCTGCGCGCTCCCTCCGTGGCGCACGACGCCAAGACGTGCGGATCGATCGAGGTCGATAATCGGGAGCGGCTTCGTCCGGCTATCCGAGTAAATCAAATGGGGTTCGCCGCGTGTGACGACGACGAGATCGCCCTCCTCCAAGCAGAGCTCTTCCCCATGTTCGAGAGCGAGGGTGGCTGTGCCACGACTGAGATAATGGAACAGCGCGTAGGGGCGCTCCGGCAAGGCCAGGTTCCAGGGATGACCGAGCTCGAAGTGAAAGAGCAAGGTTCCGCTAAGGCGAACGCGATCGAGCACTTCGGCGAGCATGTCCATGCCCCTGATGGTAGTCCGCCGCACGGTCGGACACAATATCCGGACGATCGGGGCCTAACGTCCAAGAACCCTTCGTATTATTTCGTGTCGAGGTGAGCCAACAGGGTCACCCAGCAAGCAATCTGGCAAACTGCCGCAACACGAAGCGCGACTTTACCCAAGCGCCTGCCCTTTCCTTGGGATCGGGGTTGTCGGCATCCCAACAGGAGCAAGCAATGCGAATTAAACTACTCTTAGCCGCCACCGTTCTCTTCGCCGGGGCAGCGTTTGCCGCACCCGCCCGATCGGCTGATCTACCCAAGGGGGCGGCGCACAACATCGTGCTCGTCCATGGCGCTTTCGTCGACCAGACAAGCTGGAAGCCCGTTGCCGATATCCTCACGAAGAAGGGCTATAACGTAACGCTGGTGGAAAATCCTCTCACCTCCCTCGCTGCGGATGTCGATGCCACCAGGCAGGCGCTGGCGAAGCAGGACGGCAAGACCGTCCTCGTTGGCCACTCCTGGGGCGGCGTGGTCATCACGCAAGCCGGTGACGATGCCAAGGTCTCCGCGCTCGTCTACGTCTCCGCCTTCGCGCCTGATGTTGGAGAATCTCTGGCGGCCCTGGCCAAGAACGGCCCGACAACTGAAGGCACCAATGCAATTCATCCCGACGACAAGGGCAACCTCTATATCGATCCCAAGGTGTTTCCCACGGCAGTCGCGGCGGACCTTCCGCTGAAGATCGCCGAATCCCTGGCAAACTCGCAGCTTCCGCTGAACCACACAGCCTACGAGGCTCCGGTCGATATCGCAGCCTGGCACGACAAGCCGACGTTTTATGTGATCAGCACAAAGGACAGGGTAATCGCACCGGAGACCCAGAAATTGTTCGCGGCCAGGATCAAGGCCAAGACCACAGAGGTGGCTGGCAGCCATGCCTCCCTCGTCGTCCATGCGCAGGAAGTCGCTGCGGTCATTGAAAAGGCCACGCTCACGAACTGACGATACTGCTCCCGGTGCCACCGTGCCGGGAGTATCTCTCCCCCGCTGAAAACACGCAGGGCAAGGTTGGAACATGGGTCAACTCTCGGCGCAAATGCCGGGTCGGACGTGATGCGGTGCAGCGCAGCCGATGGCTCCGTACCGCATCAGGAAGGGCGCGCCCCGCCCCAGGCAGAGCCCACGACAACCAAAGGCTGAGTCCCCGCAAGAATACATTATACCCATTCGTGAAATCCGGCTATGATCCCGCCACCATAGCCGAGGGGTGGTGAAATGATTTCGTCGCTTCAAAACCTGCTTGCGGGGCGTGTCGACGTGTGCGTCGTCGGCTCCGGGCCTGTCGGTCTGGCGCTGGGCATCGCGCTTGCCCGGTCCGGGCTTTCGGTCGCACTTCTGGAATCCGGCGGCAAGAACATCTCGGCAAAGACGAACCGGCTGGCGGCGGCGGCCTCCATCAGCACCACCCACCATGCCGAAGCGAGCCTGACGATCCGCCGCGCGATCGGCGGCACCTCGAAAGCCTGGGGCGGCCGCTGCGTGGAGTTCGACGACAGCGATTTCGATGGCAGGCCGTCGCGCGGCGATGCGCGCTGGCCGATCGGGCACGACGCCTTCAGGGCCTATTATGACGATGCCCGCGCATTTCTGGGCGCCGAGCTGCCAGCCGTCGAAATGCCTGACATGGACGGCGATTTCGAGCCCTCGATCGAGAGCTGGGCCCGCGAGCCCGATATGGCCAAAGCGCATGGGGCGCTGATCGAAAGCCTGCCGAACCTGCACCTCGTCACCCGGGCAACGGTGATCGGCCTCGATGTCGATCGCGAAGGCGCCCGCACGAAACGGCTCATGGTGTGGCATCGCGGCAAACTGCATTCCGTCGGGGCGACGGTCTTCGTGCTGGCCTGCGGCGGGCGCGAAAATGCCCGGCTGCTGCTGGCAGCGCAGGAAATCGCGCCGCGGCTTTTCGGCGGCGTCGATGGCCCACTCGGACGCTATTACATGGGGCATCTGGCCGGCGAACTCGCCCGCATCCGCTTCACCGATCGCAGCTTCATGGAAAAGATGTTCTTCCGGCGAAACGGCACCGGCGCCTGGTTCCGCTCGCGGCTGATGCCCGGCGTCAGGCTGCAGCAGGAACATGACCTTCTGAACAGCGTCTTCTGGCTGCGCAGCCCGCCGCTGGAAGAGGTCTATGCGACGGCGGGCGCACGCGCGACGCTGAACATGTTCAGGGCGATCACCGGCAGGCGCAAGATGCGCCGGCTGTCCTTCAAGGCGCAGGTATCCGATACCGCCTCGCTTTCCGATCTCGTCGCAAACCCTGTGCAGAGCTTCAACGCCGCCCTGCAGCTGACGACGGCAGCGCTGAAATCCGAGCGCCAGCCGAACTTTTTCGTCAAAAACGGCGAACATCTCTAC